>NZ_CP108689.1:0-133742 GCF_045162755.1 Streptomyces sp. NBC_01012
AAACGGTCGAGCGATAGTCGAACCCATCGAGCAGGTCCAGATCGAGGGTGCCGTTCGCCAAGTAGAAAGCGAAGAGCCGGAGCGAAGCGCGCACGTCGACAGAAAGATGTTCCATCAAGGCATCGTGCGCAGCTACGGGGCCACCATGGCAAGATCCTTCGAAGACACCGCCTCTACGGACTGTCTGCTAATTCGGTTGTCTGGTCAGCGGCCTCCACCCACTCCGGTGCCCACACGTCCTGCGGGCACCGCGGGCCCGCGGTGCCCAGGTAGGCGCGCAGCGCGGTCAGCACAGGGTGCTGGTCTCCGCTGCGGAAGAGCAGCACGTGCGGGTAGACCGGGGTCGGGTCGCTCAGCGGGATGCGCCGGAGGTCGTGGGTCTGGGGCCACAGGTAGCGGTCCCCGCGCCCTACGAGGGTGGCCAGGGAGTTTGACTCCGCCAGCGTGTCCATCAGGGCTTCGGGACCGAAGTCGGGGCCGAGCGCGTCGATGCTCAGGCCGAAGGCTCCGGACAGGGTCCGGTAGAAGGCCGCCCATTCCGTGCCGGGCATGATCCCTGGGATCCAGATGCGGTGACCGGCCAGGTCCGCAGGACGGACGTGGGTCGCTTCGGCCAGCGGGTGGCCGGGGCCGACCAGGAGCTCCAGGGGCGCGTCCATCAGCCGTTCGACGCTGATCCCGGCCGGGACCTGGTCGGCCGGCAGCGCACGAAAGGACGCGTCGACCGTCCCTTCGAGCACCGCCTGGGCGGCCTGAGCGGCGTTCTCCGAGCTCAGCGTGACCACGTCCAGTTCCCGCTCGGGATGGGAGCGGTGGAACCGGTAGACGGCCTGCGCCGGGGAGATACGGCGGTTGAGCACATCGACGCGCAGGGGACGGCTCCCGGGACGCACGGCCTGCTCGGCCTGCTCGACGACCACCAGGACTTTCTTCGCGTACGGCAGGAAGACCTGCCCGTCCGGGCTCGGCCGGGAGCCTCGGGAGGTCCGCACCAGGAGCATGACCCCAAGGTGCCGCTCCAGGGCCGCGATCCGTTTGGAGACCGCTTGCTGGCTGATACCCAGCTCGTCGGCCGCGGCCTGGAAGTGTCTGGTCTCGGCGACGGTCACGAACGTCCGCAGCGCTTCAGCATCCACGCCTCCACCCTACTTCCACAACAAAAAGTTGTTTTTGGTGCAGCACGGAGTTGTTTGATCGAGTGCTCCGCGCGGTGGTGGGATCAGCGTATGTCCACTCGCACAGATCACGTCATGTATGTCCAGACAACCGAGTTCACGAGCCACGCAGAGAGGATCGCGGTGGTGACCGATGCGACGTCCCGCCTGAACGTGCTTCCGTTCAGCGACACGGAAGGCCGCAGCGAACTACTTTCAGTTGTGTTCGGTGGCCCGCTACCGCCGTCGGTGACGATCTACCCGCCGTTCTTCACCGAGCACGGGCTGAACACGACGTTCGGGGAGAACGTCTTCGTCAACCAGGGGTGCACCTTCATGGACAAGGGAGGCATCCGTATCGGGAACGGCGTCATGATCGCCCCGAAGGCCAGCCTCATCACCGGAGGCCATCCGCTGCCCCTGGGCGAGCGCCGCGAGTACCTCTCCTACGCCCCGATCGTCATCGAGGACGACGTCTGGATCGGGACGGCTGCGGTGATCACGCAAGGGGTGACCATCGGCGCCGGTGCGGTGGTGGCCGCCGGTGCAGTGGTCACTCGCGATGTCCCTGCCGGTACCGTCGCCGCGGGAGTGCCCGCCCGGGTGATCAAGAAGACTGACTGAGCCCGGCCGGGCTGTCGGCCCGGGTGCGCACCACCTCGCGGTCTGGTCCTGGTGCTTCGTCGCGCCTTCGTCAGGTGGCAGATGTGGTCCACCGACACTCCGGCCCTGATCCGTGAGCTGCTGCTTCCCGCAGTCATGGTCGCGCTCGTCTACCTCGCCCGGACGGACGTGCTGCGCAGCCGCGAGGTGTACGCGGACCTGACGGCGATCCGCTGGGGTGCGCATCCGCGGGGATGGGACGTCCCTGCTCAGGCACCTGAGCAGGGCAGGCTGCGACGCGCGGTCGCGTCGCTCCGGAAGCACTGGGACACGCACCCCCGCTGGGAGGAGCGGCATGACGCCCTGGCCGATCCGGCGCCGCTGTTCGGCACCCGAGCCCTGCCGACGTTCCTGACCGGGGTCGCGGCGGCCATGGCCAACGTCCACCTGCTCTCCTACCTGTCCACGTACAACATGTACTCGCTGTGGCGCGTTCAACTGGTTTCGATGGTCCCTGCGGCACTCGTCGCCGGGGTGATCGGGACGGCGTTGTGGCGCGCGGTGGCCCACGCGGTCGTGAAAGGCCGTCCGGTGCCGTCCGGCGTACGGACGGGACTGTGGCTGGGCGCCGGGCTGGGCACCGGCGGGCTGTTCACCGGATACGGCATGGGCAACGGCGAATGGCTTCCGCAGCGGCCCCTCGTGCTTCTTCTCGCGGTGGCCGCCGGGCTCGCGTTCGCCTGGTGGGTCACCCAGTCCGCCCATCTGTGGGCGGGAAGCTGGCGAGGGCGTTCGCTCCGCCCACCGCTGCTGATCGGTCTGACGGCAGCCGCCCTGGCACTGTCCGCCTGGTTCGCCTGGTGGGTCATGGACGGGGCGTCGTGGGCGGCCGGATCGTCGTACAGCAGCAGCGGGGTGCGACAGGAGCTGCTGCACCTCTTCCCCGGATCCTCCGGCGGAGCGCTCCGCACCGGATCCGCCGAAGGCGTCGACACGGGTTCCTCGGCCCTGGCCTCCGCCGTCGCCACTGTGTGGACCGTACTGAGCAGGTTCACCGCCACGCCTCTCATTCCCGCTGCGGTGACGGTGCTGTGGCTGCTGCCGCTGGCGGGCTGGCGGATCCGCCGGTCCACGGGTGTTCCGCGCTGGGTGACCGGCGCCCTGTCCGACGGCAGTGCCGGTGAACTCCCGGCCGGGATACGGGTACCGCCGCTGCGTAGGGTTCTGGAGCCGGGGCTGCTGGGCGGGGCGGCGAGCTGGCCCGCCCTCGCGGGGGTGCAGGCCTATCTGCACGCGTCACGTTCGGGCCCGCAGCAACGCCCCGGGGTGTACGAGGTGCGCTATCTGGCCCTGCTGTTTCTGGCCACGATGGTCCCCGCGACGGTGGCGGCCCTGGTCGCGGCGGTACGTACCGACCCCGGTCGTCGACTGGCGGGGGCCTTGATCGCCGCGGGGTCGGCGACCGTGCTGGGCGTCGCGGGGACGGTCCTGTTCGTCTCGGCGGACGGCTGCATCAGTCCGCTGAACACCCTGGAGAGCAGCTGCTCCTGGCGCCCTGCCTGGCAGGTGATGCAGGGGACACTGCCGCGACTGGTCAACAGCGTCCTTGTTCTTGCCTCAGTCCTTGCCCTTCTGGTCGCCGCGGTCTGCTCCCTCAGTCTGCGTGCCCGGGCCCGGTGGGCGCGTCCGGCGAGCGGGGAGGGTGAGGAGCCGACTCGGCTCGGCACGCGCCCGTCCGGATCCCGGCGCCTCGCCGTGCGTCTGGTCGCGGGCGTGTGCGTCGCGGGGGCGGTGGGGATCGCCGTGCTGGAGCCCGTCAAGCTGGCCAGGCTCCACAGCACGGTCCCCGATGCCGCCCTGACCCAGTCGCTGATCCGGCAGGGGGTACAGGTCGCTCCTCTGCCGGTGTCCGCCGAGACCAGGGCACGGCAGGTGCGTGCCTGGCACCGGCTCGGCGGCCGCTTCCTGCTGGAGAACGCCCGGACCGACCACGACCACATCCGTACGGTGATGCGGACGGCCAGGGAGACCGACAACGCCAATCTGGCCTACCTGGCCCGGGTCCGCCCGGCTTGCGCGGACTTCGGCAGGATCGCCGGCTGGGTGAACGGAGCCTACTTCCGAGTGCCTGACCCTGCCGGGCAGCAGGCGTGGCAGGCACTCGGCACCCTGGCCCAGCAAGGCAGCCTGAACTGCGAACGTGCCTTGGAGCGCCAGGACGGCGACCTCTTCATCAAGGCGATGGGCGAACTGATCGCCGCCGGGAACAGCGCGGCATCGGTCTCCCGCCGCGTCGCCACCCTCCTGAGCGAAGCCGGTTACGAGGGCTACTGACGGGCGGTCTCCCGGACCTGGCTGCGAGGTCGTTGCCACGCGCGATGATGGGGGAGTGGACTACAGCCTCGTGATCGCCGCCGCCCAGGCCGCCGGACCCTGCCCGCCGGGCGAGGAGGCCTCCTGGGGCCGCCGCGTACAGACTCTCACGGTCGACCTGCACATGATCGCCAAGCAGGCGGCGCAGGACGTCGACCGGTTGGAGAGCGCCAAGACGTTCGTGGCCTTCCTGGAGAAGGTCGAGATCGAGGAGACCAGCCGCCGTGGCCTGCTCACGCTGCGGCCGCCGTCCGGTGACGCGGAGAGCATCCGTACCGAACAGGAGGAGACCGATCACGGCCGTCAGCTGATCGAGCGGGCCCGCTCCCTGGTCGGGAGGTGGGTGCTGGTCTACCGGTACAACGAGGAGAAGGCCGGCAACCGGCAGCACAACGTGCGCATGCTCGCGCACCTCGTGGACGTCGGCGAAGGGGCCATCTCCGTCAACATGGCGAAGAAGGTCCTCCTGGACGACGCCGACGGCGTGGTCACGCGCGCGCAGGGAGCATGGGAGAGCGCAGGCCTCCCGGACGTCGGCACGGTGAGCGTGGAACAGCTGCAGAAGGCGCGCGCGGCACTTGCGGGGTGACCGCGTGGCTTTGTAGGTGAGTTTCAGGCACGTCTGAGGCTCAGCGGCGGGAACGCCCGGTTTCACGGGAGAGTGATGTCGTCGAGTTTCGGGAACACCTCGGTGCTTGCTTCGGGACCATGGTTGTGCTCTGCACGACGAGGGGGCCGGGGTGCTGCCGAAGTCCAAGGTCGATCTGTACGCGGCGATCCGCCGTGACGCCAGGACCGGCATGTCGGTGCGCGCCCTCAAGCGGAAGTACGGCGTTGGCTACGAGACCGTGCAGAGGGCTTTGGCCTCCTCGTTGCCGGAGGCGACGGCAGCGACCAAGACGCAGACTCCGACCGCCGTGCGTGATGGATGACGGGCTACTCGGCAGGAAGCGGGGCCCGGCCTCGTGGTAGCCGGACCCCGCTTCTCTGTTCTCTCGGATTACCTGCCGGTCGCGGAATCGGTGGCGGCGGACGTGGCGATCGGGCTCGACGGCTCCCCAGGCGTGGCCTGGCTTCCTCCGGATGAGAGCGCGGCGAGGACAAGTAGCAGGAGCAGCAGTCCGCCGAGCCCGGCGCCGGCGGCTACAACAACGCCCTGGGGTAGGACTCGGCCGTGACTGCGGACGTAGGTCCCGTCCGCGCGCCGATAGCTCCGTACGCGGACGGTCGGCCCGGCAGGGGCCGTCGGGACGCTGCGGGCAGCGCTCCGGCGAGCAGCGGGACGGCGCGGGACAGCAGGCGTCGTACCGGTTCGAGGGCGGGTGCGGCGGGTGTGTGCGCGGACGTAGGTTCCGTCTGCACGGCGGTGTGCGCGGACACGAGTCATGGCTGAGGTTCCTCGAGGGAGAGGGGCGAGGCCGGCGGGTCCCGGCAACCGTCCAAGCTAAGTGGGGCCACTGACAAAATGCCCCAACTCCCGTAATCACAAATTGAGTTGATGTTCGATTGCGGCTTGTTTCATCTGCTTCTTTCCGGCCGCCGACATGGATTCCCCGATGCGGCTTCGGAGCCCGGTGAAACGATGAGTGGTCGCCGTGGATCACTTCAAGGGGGATGACAGGTGCCATGGATCAGGCCGTATCAACGGGCGGACGGAACGCAGGTCAAGGGGCATTCGCGGTGGGCCGCTGGTGCGCGCAAGGAAATGGCGATCGTGGCCGTGGTTGGGATCGTGGTTCTTGGCGGAGGGAACACTGGCACGTCCGGCGGGGCTGACGGAAAGCCGTATCCGCGACCGACCTCGGGTGTGTATCCGGTCAAGTTCCCCGCCTGGAAGAACCCGGAGCCGTTACCCAAGCCGACCGTGTCCTACCCGATCTCCTTTCCCTCGTCCGGAGCCGGGCGGTGACCGCGCGCCGTCCGCCGGCGCGGCGGTCCCGGAAGCGGCGCCCGAGCAGAAGGAGGCAGGAGGAGGACCTCCTGGTGCTCCTGGGTGTCGGGGTCATGGCCGCCGCGGTGGCGTGGGCGGTGGTCTCCTGGCTCGCGGCGAACTGGTGGGTGCTCGTCCTGCTGGCCGCCGCCGCGGCGGTGGGCGGTGCCTGGTGGGCGCACCGCCGCCAGCAGCAACGGGCGTGGCAACGGGTGCAGCAGCAGGCGCTGCGCTACGCGCTCCCGCAGCTGGACGCCCTGCACCATCGGGACTTCGAGTACGCGGTACGCGACCTGATGCGCCGTGACGGCTGTGCCGACGCCCGGCAGACCGGCGGAGCCGGGGACAACGGTGCCGACGTCCTGGCCACCGATCCGATGGGCCGGACCTGGGTGATCCAGTGCAAGCACAGGGCGGCCGGCGCCCGGGGTTCGGCAGTCGGCACCCCGGACCTCCAGCGGGTCAACGGCACCGCCCGCCAGCTGCACGGTGCCGACGTGGTCCTGGTCGTCACCAACGGCCGGTTCTCCGCACGGTGCGCACCGCTGGCCGCGCAGCTCCACATGCATCTCGCCGACCGGCAGGTCCTGGCGGCCTGGGCCGGCAGCGGACGGCCCCTGTGGGAACTGCTGCCGAAGATCCCCGGGCCTCGCAAGGGCCAGTAGCAGGACCGACTACGCATACGACAGGGCCCCGGATGTCCGGGGCCCTGCCTCGTCGTGGGTCGGTCACTGCCCCTGATCGGCCGCAGGGCTCCGGCTTGACGTCGTCTCACAGCACGCCGTGCAGGGCGTTCTCGGTGAATCCGTCGTCGTCCTCGCGGTAGCGGCGCATCACCTTCGAGCCCTTGGCCCATCCGCCCTGCTTCTCCGCCACAGCGTCCGGGTTACCGGCCTCGGGGAACATCGGTACAGCGGTTATCGGTGAGAACGATCATGGCCGTCTAGCACAGTGATCCACTTCGCTGCTGGGGTTCGGTGAAACGCCTCCGGGCCCGGTCCGGGGCTGGCTACGGTCCGGCTCGTGCCGGTGGAATTTCTGAGTGATGAGCAGGCCGAGGCGTACGGGACGTTCGCCGAGGAGCCGACGAGGCCCGAGCTGGAGCGGTTCTTCTTCCTGGACGATGTGGACCGGGATCTGATCGCCCTGCGGCGGACGGAGCATCACCGGCTCGGGTTCGCGCTCCAGATGTGCACGGTTCGGTACGTCGGCCTGTTCCTGGAGGACCCGCTCGCGGTGCCGTGGCCGGTGGTCGAGCACCTGGCCGTGCAGCTCGGCATCGAGGACCCGTCCGTGGTCAAGCGATACACGGAGCGACGCCAGACGCTGTACGACCACGCGTGGGAGATCCGGGACGCCTACGGCTACCACCCCTACGAGGACGCCGAATGGGGCCGTCGGTTCCGTACGTTCCTGCACGGGCGGGCGTGGACGCACGCTGAGGGCCCGAAGGCGGGTGGGCTGGTTGCGCCGTCACCGGGTCCTGCTGCCTGGGGTGTCGGTGCTGGCCCGGCAGGTGTCGGAGGCGCGGAAGGTCGCGGAGAAGCGCCTGCACGCCACGGTCGCGGGCGCCGCCCGCCGCGCGGACCCGGCGCTGCCCGGGGATCTGGTGGCGACGCTGAAGACGCCGGAGGGATCGCGGTTCTCGGAGCTGGAGCGGTTGCGCCGGCCGCCGACGCGGACCACCGGCACGGCGTTCGCCCGCGCGCTGGAGCGGGTGGACGAAATCGGCGCCTACCGGCTCGACCGGTTGAGGCTGTCGCAGATCCCGCCGAACCGGATGGCCGCTTTGGCCCGGTACGCGCTGGGGTCGAAGGCGCTGCTGCTGGAGCGGGCTCAGGAGCCGAAGCGCACCGCGATGCTCACCGCGGTGATGCAGCACCTGGAGGCGAAGGCGATCGACGAGGCCCTGGACCTGTTCCAGGTCCTGATGGCCACCCGACTGCTGAACACGGCGAAGCGGAAGACAGAGAAGGAGCGGCTGTCGACGCTGCCACAGCTGGAAAAGGCGTCGCGGGTGCTCGCGCGGGCGGCAAAGGTGCTGTTCGAGGAGCTGGTCGAGGAGCAGGAGGCGGACCTGGACGTGGCCGCGCTGTGGGCGGCGGTGGAGGAGGTCGCCCCGCGCGCCGCCGTGATGACCGCGGCGGCCACGGTGGTCTCGCTGGTGCCCGAGGACGAGAACTCGGCCGAGGTCGCCATACGGGCCGCGCTGGCGAACCGGTACGCGACGGTGCGCCCGTTCCTCGCGTTGCTGGGTGAGTCGAAGGCGCTGGACGCGGCGAGCGCCGGGAAGCGGGTCCTGGCCGGGGTGCGCGGCCTTCCGGCGCTGGCCCGGCGGAAGGTGGGAGTCAAGCCGCTGCTGCCGCGCGAGGTGGACGACAAGCTCGTGCCACACGCGTGGCGCAAGGCGGTGTATGCCAACCCCGATCTGCCGCAGGGTGCGGTGGACCGGGACGCGTACGTGGTGTGCGTGCTGGAGCAGCTGCACCGGGCCCTGAACAACCGCGACGTGTTCGCCGCGTTGTCGCACCGCTGGTCCAACCCGCGGGCCCGGCTGCTGGACGGGCCCGACTGGGACGCGGTTGAGGAGGACGTCCTGGCGGCCCTGAGCCTGGACATGCCAGTCCAGGAGCACCTGGCGGAGCTGGTGCGGGGCCTGGACGCCGGATGGAAGCAGCTCGCGACACGTCTGGAGGAGGCGGGGCCGGCGGCGAAGGTCTCCATCGAGGTGCAGGACGACGGGCGGGTGAAGCTGAACGTCGACAAGCTCGGCGCGCTTGGCGAACCGAAGTCCCTGACCTGGCTGCGCAAGCGGGTCGAGAAGATGCTCCCGAAGATCGACCTGCCGGACCTGCTGTTCGAGGTGAACGCCTGGACCGGCTTCCTCGACGCCTTCGTACACCTCGACGACGGCACCACCCGCATGAAGGACCTGCCCACCTCGGTGGTCGCGCTGCTGGTGTCCGAGGCGTGCAACATCGGCCTGGCCCCGGTGGTCAACCCCGGGTACGAGGCCCTGACCCGGGCCCGGCTCGTGCACGTCGACCAGTACTACCTGCGCGCCGACACCATCGCCGCGGCGAACGCACGGCTCATCGCCGCCCAGGCCAGCATCCCGATCGTGCGCTACTGGGGCAACGGGCTGCTCGCCTCCGTGGACGGGCTGCGCTTCCAGGTACCGGTGCGCACCATCAACGCCGCCCCCTCGCCGAAGTACTTCGGGTTCAAGCGCGGCATCACCTGGCTCAACGCCGTCAACGACCAGGTCGCGGGCATCGGGCAGATGGTCGTTCCCGGCACCCCGCGCGACTCCCTGCACATCCTGGACGCACTGCTGAACCTGGACGGCGGGGTGAAGCCGGAGATGGTGGCCACCGACAACGCCTCGTACTCCGACATGGTGTTCGGCCTGTTCAAGATCCTCGGCTACAACTTCAGCCCGCGGTTCCGCGACCTGGACGACCAACGGTTCTGGCGGGCCACGATGCCCGGCGTCCAGACCGGCACGTACGGCGCGGTGGAGGACCTGGCCCGCAACCGCGTGAACCTGAACAAGGTGATCACGCACTGGCCGGACATGCTGAAGGTCGCCGGTTCCCTGGTCACCAACCAGGTCCGCGCCTACGACCTGCTGCGCATGTTCGGCCGCGACGGCCGCCCCACCCCGCTGGGTGCGGCGTTCGCCGAGTACGGGCGGATCGCGAAAACCGAGCACCTGCTGCGGGTGGTCGACCCGGTGGACGACACCTACCGGCGGCAGATGAACCGGCAGCTCACCGTGCAGGAGTCCCGCCACAAGCTCGCCCGCGACGTGTGCCACGGCAAGCGCGGCACCATCCACCAGGCGTACCGCGACGGGATGGAGGACCAGCTCGGCGCGCTCGGCCTGGTCCTCAACGCCATCGTGCTCTGGACCACGAAGTACATCGACGCCGCCGTCGCCCAGCTGAAGGCCGAGGGCCACGAGATCCGTGACGAGGACATCGCCCGCCTGTCCCCGCTCAAGCACCGCAACTTGAACCTGCTCGGCCGCTACAGCTTCACCGCCTCGACCCCGGCCGCCGGCGCCCTGCGCCCGCTGCGCGACCCGGATACGCCTGAACTGGACGAGGACGACGACGGGGGCGAGCCGGACTAGTCGTGGCCGACCAGGGCTGCAACGAGCTTGCGATCCCTCGCTTTGGTGAGCCGCCTCGCGGCTGTCGCGCAGCGGCTGCCAGGGCGCGCGGAGCGATGCCGCTGCCCTTGATCACCTTGGCGAGAACTCGGCTTCGGAGCGCTCCTTGCCGATGTTCTTCGCGAGCGTGGTCAGGTACTTCACCCGCGCCTTGGTGGCCGACTCCGTCTTCGCCTTCTCGGGTCTGTCTCGTATAGCTACCCGCAGGTGGCGTGTAGCACTGAGTCGTCAGGCGGGAGGGGCAGTGATGGTACAGAGGCGCTTGGTGGCCCGGGTCAGGGCTACGTACAAGTCCCTTTCCCCACCGGGGCGGGCCGCGATGATCTCCTCGGGGTTCATGACAATGACCCCGTCGAATTCCAAGCCGCGTGCTTCGGACGCCGGCACAATGCGTGCGTGGTGAGCAATGCCCTGGGCCGTCAGCTCGCTCACCCGGGCGTCCGCGCAGATCACTCCCAGCAGCTCCCCCGGGTGCGCGGTGCTCTGGGCGTGAAGTTCCTGGACGACAGCTGTGACCACCCCGCCCGCAGGTGTGGTCACGGTGCGAGGGCTCTCACCGCTGCGCAGTGACCGTGTGGGCTTCTGGTCCGGAGCGATCCGCGTGAGCAGGCCCCGGACGCTCTCCAGGATCTCCTGCGTGGTGCGGTAGCTGACGGTCAGCTGGTGCAGTTTGAACCGCGGTCCGACATGCGGGCTTAGCGCTTCCTTCCAGTCGCGTGCTGTCGCAACCGGGCCCGCCTGGGCGAAGTCGCCCACCAGCGTCATCGCCCGTGCCGGGCAGCGGCGGACGATCATCCGCCACTGCATGGCGGTCAGTTCTTGCGCCTCGTCGACGACGACGTGCCCGTACGTCCGCTCGGGGGGACCGTCGACCAGCCCCGCCGCCTCGTCCAGCAGCGGCACATCCGCATCGGTCCACGGAGCATCCTGATCGCGCAGCAGAAGGGCCCGCTCCTGCGAGGTGCATTGGGGCAGGCGCTCGGCGAGAGCGTCGGAGCTCGTCAGGAGCGCCTTGACGAGGTCACCGGGTACCAGCCGAGGCCACAACCTCTCGACTGCCCGGTCGACGCCGTCGTCGTCGAGGAGATCGGCTCGGATGGCGTCCAGGTCCAGTTCGTGGACCGGCCCCGCATCGGCCGCACCTTCGGCACGGCGATGGGCGGCTCCCGTGAACCGGTCGAGGTTCATGCCCGTCATCCTGGCGGCATCGGTATCGATCTGCTCCAGGAGGTCCCCCATGTCCCGTTGCATCGCATCGGTGACGGCGTCGACCAAGAGCTCTTTGAATGCCTGGCGCGCGGGGTTGTGCCCCGATACGGCCGCCAGGGCGGCGTCGCGTGCCGCGGCGACCTCCCCGGCCGGCAGGTGCACCAGTTCTTGTCCGACCCGCACGGTGAATTCGCCGGCGGGGGCTTGATGGACGTGCAGCAGGCCGGCCAAGGCGTCGGCGAGCTCCAAACTGCCCTTAAGGAGCGCCGTGTCGAACGGGTCCACGATGTCGGTGGGCACTCCGGCCAGCTCCCGGCAGGTCGCCAGATCGACGTCGTTCTCGCCGAGCGAGGGCAGGACCTGGGAGATGTAGTCGAGAAACCGGGCGTTCGGGCCCACCACCAGGACACCCTCCTCCGCAGCGCGCGGGAACGCGTACAGGACATAGGCCGCCCGGTGCAGGGCGACCACCGTCTTGCCGGTACCGGGCCCGCCCTGCACCACGGTCACCCCGCGGTGGGCGGAGCGGACGATCTCGTCCTGCTCCGCCTGCAGCGTCGCGACGGCCGCGTGCATCCTGCCCGTACGCCGCGCCGACAGAGCCTCGGTCAACGGGCCGTCCCCCACCACGTCCTCGTCGGTCGGGGCGGTACCGTCCAGCAGTTCGTCGCTCACCGAGACGACCGTGCGCTCCTCCAGGCGCAGATGCCGACGCCGCCGCAGACTCATCGGGTGGACCGGTGTCGCCTCATAGAAGGGCCGCGCAGCGTTCGCACGCCAGTCCACGAGCAGCGGCAGGTCGGCGTCCTCCGTATGCAGTCCGATCCGCCCGATGCGCAGGGCCGTACCGTCCGTCCAGTCGATCCGTCCGAAGACCAGCCCCTTTTCGGCACCCTCCAGCCTGCTGATCTCCTTGGCCAGACGCTCGGCTGCGATTTCCCTCTCGTGCGCCTCTCCGGCACTTTCCGCGGGGGCCTTCAGAACACTCGCTCGATGTGCTCGCGCTTCGGAAATCCGCCCGGTGAGCAACTCATACAACGAGGACACGTAATCCCGCTCAAACTCGACTGCACGCACAGCGGGATCATTCATTTTAGACAACAGGGAGCTCCTTCGGTTCGAGCCACACCCTACAATCCTCATTCTCTGAAAGATAAGTCTTGACTTACTTCGGAGAGGTCGTTAGTCGCAGCAAGGCAGTGGTGTTGACCTGCACAAATGAAGCCTGTTGCGGATCCGTAGAGTTCCGAGGAAGCTCAGTCTCAGTGGTTGCTGCGATGCTCTCCGCCTGTTTGCCATGGGCCGGGCGACATGCTAGACGGTAGCGGCATCACACAAGGGTTCTGGTAAGCCATCATAACCAGCGACTGAATTCGCGACGGCCGACCGTACGGCATATTACATATATCGGTTTCCAATTGCCGCTAACCGCAACGCGATCCCGAAGCCCGCCCGCCCTGCATTTTAGCCCGACTTTGAATAGCCTCGATTTTCGCCGCCCGGGAAAGGAGGGAAGAGCCGATGCCCCAGCCCGGCACCGTCGATCTTCGGTCTCCGCGTCTCTGATGTCGTCAAAGGTTCGTTTGACGACAGGGAGGCGGCGCGTCCAATGAACCCCCGAGATCTGGGGGTTCGAGGCGGCGCGAATCCAATCAGATCCGATGGTGATTGGTGACGGGGTTTGACGACAGGTAGGGTCCGATCCTCCGTAGGCGGTTTCTAGGGATCGTCGCAACACGTGGCTGGTTTGATCAGACGGCGATCAGTTTATGCAGGCGCTCGGCTGGGGTTTCCCAGCCGAGCGTTTTGCGTGGGCGGCCGTTCAGTTCAGCGGCGACGGCGTCGAGGTGTTCGCGGGGGTGGGCGGCGAGGTCGGTGCCCTTGGGGAAGTACTGACGGAGCAGGCCGTTGGTGTTTTCGTTCGAGCCTCGTTGCCAGGGGCTGGCGGGGTCGCAGAAGTAGACCGGGACCTGGGTGGCGATGGTGAAGGAGCCGTGGCTGCCCATCTCGCTTCCCTGGTCCCAGGTCAACGATCGTCGCAGGTGAGCGGGCAGGGTCTGGACCGTGGAGACCAGCGCGTCCCGGACGCTTTCGGCGCCGTGGTCGCCGGGCAGATGCAGGAGCATGACGTAGCGGGTGGCGCGCTCGACCAGGGTGCCGATGGCCGACTTCCCGTCCTTGCCGATGATGAGGTCGCCCTCCCAGTGGCCGGGGACGGCTCGGTCCTCCGCCTCCGCAGGTCGTTCGCTGATCATGACCATCGGGGTGGCGAACCGTGGCTGGCGCTGCTGGGCCTGGCGGCGGGGTTTGCGTCGGGCGCGGCCCGTGCGCAGAGCGCGGGCCAGCTCGCGGCGTAGTTCGCCCCGGCCCTGGACGTAAAGGGCCTGGTAGACGGTCTCGTGGACCACGTGCATCTCCGGCTGCTGGGGGAACTGTGCCCGCAGAGCCTGGCAGATCTGTTCAGGGCTCCACCGAATGTGCAGGTGGTCCTGGATGAAGTCCCGCAGTCTGGGGTTCTGGCCGATCTTCCCGGGCTTGGGGCGGGGCCGGCGGGCATCGGCGCGGGCCTGGGCTGCGTGCGGCCGGTACTGGCCGTTGCCCGGATGCCGGTTGCGGCGGATCTCCCGGCTGACCGTGGACGGGCTGCGGCCGAGTTCGGACGCGATCGCCCGGATCGTCGCCTTCTCCCGCAGCCGGTCGGCGATGTGGATCCGGTCGCTTTCCCGCAGATACCGCGAGGGACCAGGCGGGGGCGCCACCGTGTTGATCGGTGGCGCCCCGACATGCCCGCCGGACGGGGCGCGGCCGTTACGCCAGCGCCGTCCGGTCTTCTCGTTGATGCCGACGGCCCGGCACGCCTCTTTGTTGCTCACGCCCTGCTGCATGAGCTGAAGGTAGAAGCGCCGCTCCTCGGACAAGGAACGGCGCCCCTGGATGACGGACCTGTCCCGGATCTTGAAATCCATCGCATCCCCTGAACTGGGGTGTTGCGACGATCTCTAGAACCCAAGGTACGGAAGGGGCCCTTCGGCGGCGAACCTGGTCTACAAGCGGGTCTCGACGGACCAGCAGTCGACCGCCCGGCAGGACCTCGTCCTGGCCGAGGCCGGGATCGAGGACCCGGTCGTCTTCGAGGAGGAGCCGGGT
Source organism: Streptomyces sp. NBC_01012 (assembly GCF_045162755.1). Classification (NCBI taxonomy): domain Bacteria; kingdom Bacillati; phylum Actinomycetota; class Actinomycetes; order Kitasatosporales; family Streptomycetaceae; genus Streptomyces; species Streptomyces sp. NBC_01012. Next base: position 14,594 of record NZ_CP108689.1, read on the forward strand.
ATCTCCAGCCGTCTCCACCCGCTCCAGCGCCCGAAGTTCGGCGAGCTGCTGACGTACGCGCGGCCGGGTGACACCGTGCACATCTCCGAGATGTTCCGCCTCGTGCGCGGCAACCAGCACATCCTCGACGTGCTCGACGTCCTGCACCGCGACCGCCTCGCGCTGCGCATCCACGACGGCGCGTTCTCCGCGATGGACCTCACCGCCCGCCACCCGCGCACCGGCGAGCTGCTGTCCACCGTGAAGTTCATGGTGCAGACCCTCGCCGCCGCCGGCGAACTCCAGCGCGACCTCCAACGCGAGCCTGACCTACGACGGACTGCGCGCCGCCGAGGCCAAGGGCAGCAAGGGCGGACGCCGACCCGCCGTCGCGGCCGCGCAGACCGCCGACGTACGCACCGCGTACCTGGAGGGCCGGTCCATCGCCGCCCTCGCGCGCGACCACGGCGTCAGCCGCGGCGCGATCCGCACCGCCGTCGCCGATCTCCTGCCCGAGCACACGGCTGGCGACCCGGGCGTCCCGGCCCCGGAGCTGCCGGTCGTCCTCGACATGCCCGGCAAGGTCGCCGACTACCTCCGCACCACCGAGCTGGAGCCCGCCGAGCGGGCGGCGCTCGACCAGGGCGTGACCGTACGGCGCGGCCAGGGCTACACCCTGCGCGTCAGCGCCGCCCCCGCCGTCCACCGAGGGCTCCTCGCCCGCTGCCAGCCGCTCGACGGCGTCCAGGGCGCCCCCGCCGTTCCGGCCCAGCGCAAGGCCCGCCGCGAGTACGAGAACCGGGTCAGTGCCCTCATCCCGACCGGACCGTGATCCGGGTCAGCGGCTACCGCTAATTTCCGTTCGGATAGGGGGTTGAGGAACATCGGAACGAAAACCGGCGCTAAGCCTTCCGCGCCCCTGAGGGCGCTTTGACCTGGACTTCTTTGAGGGCGGAGCCTTCAGCAGTCGTGATCAAGGCGCAGGCCAACCTCCAGGAGGGCCGCCACGCGCTCGCCCGGAAGATCTTCTCCCAGCCACCGACAGGATCGAGTAGCCGCACACGCACAGAGACCCCGGCGGCCTCCAGCGGGCGGCCCGCCTCGAAACACGGGCACCGCATGCTCTCGCCCTGCGGCCGAGGAACTCCACGGGAAGCGGCGGGCTCCTTTGGCCTATGAGAAATAACAGCAAGAAGCTCCTTCTTCGCCCGGAGGGAGGAGCGCTAGTTGGTTGCGGGGTCGGGGCGCGCGATGACCGTATCGAACCGGAACGTTGCGATTCGGTTCGACACGGACCAATACGAAAGACGCAGTAGAAGGGAGGATTCTGTCATGGAAGCTTCTTGCTGTTATACAGAATGTCAAAGCTGGATCCGTACTCTGGGAGCATGTCGCCCAGCCGCACTCGCCAAGCCGATGCGCTTACCGAGATCCGCCACTTCCTCGACGCGCTGGAAGCTCGCGGGCACGTACGCGAGACACGGCGGCTGCGCGCGCACTTCCTCGACGAGTATCTGGACCACGTCCTGGGCGAGGCGAAGACCACCACGCTCGATGTCGACGAGCTCATGGACTTCGCCCGAGCCGAGGCCTGGCTCGCGGCCGCGGCCGCAGGACGGACCCGTAGACGCAATACCCTCACAGGTCCCGACGCCGCGGCTGCCGGCAACAGCCAGCGCGCCCGCGTCCAGACATGGAATTCCTTCGCCGAACACCTCGGCCTCCCCCTGCGCCTCGAGACGCCCCCCGCCGCACACGGCGACTGGCTGGAACCCGAGGAATGCCAGACGCTGCTGCGCACCCTCGCGGTCAAGCGCCCCGTCGGCTCCAACGCCGCGACCGCGATCCGCACCGCCGCGGTGGCAGCGCTCGTCGCCGCCACCGGCCGCTCCGTACCGGACCTCCACCGCCTGGACGTCGCCCACGTCGACCTGCAGCACAGGCCCATGCCCCGGCTCGACCTGGACACCGGCCCCCATCCGCTCGACAAGGACACCACCGACATCCTGCGCCGCTGGCTCGACGTCCGCGCCGGCATCACCCGTCAGCTCGAAGGCAGCGACCCCGGCTACCTGTGGATCCCGACGAAACCCGGCCGGCCCCGCGGCGGTGAGGAGCCGCCCAAGCCCGGACTGACCCGAGCCGCCGTACGCACCCTGCACGCCGCCCACCGCAACCTCGTCCTGCAGGTCTTCGGCGCACCGCTGCGCCCCGGAGCGCTGCTGCTGTCCCGTCCGTGAAAGGGGGCCACACCTCTGAGGTAAGTCTGCGAGCAGGAAGCCGCCGAACAGGCTGCCGAGGCCGGCCCCACACAGCGGGTACCGCTGCTCACATCATCTCGCCCGAACGACATAATGGAGCCATGTCCACCAGCCGGCAGCACCCCGCACCCGCGCCGAGGGGCCTCTCGGGCACGGACGCCGAGAACCTCGCGCTGTACCAGGAGAAGTTCCGGCGGCGTCTGCCGGAGTCACTGGACGAGTTGCACGGTCCTGCCCAGGGGGTCGTGGAGCTGCCGCTGCACATGGCCTGGTCCGGAATGACCTCGTACGACATGAGCAGGCCTCGCCAGCGCATGGGCCTGTACCGCACCGTCCTGCACGAGGGCCTGTACGAAGATCTGCCCCGCTACCTCAACCGGGACCTGCTCATGCAGCTGTGGCCGGTGCTTCGCACACTCGTCGGCCGTACGGTGCGCGACGTATGGGAAAAGGCCTTCCCCGAACTCGCTCACCGCACCCGGGCAGCCGCGTGACGGACATGCCTGAGCTGCACACGCGGCTCCTGGCGGATGTGATCGCACTCGGCTCTCCATACCCGCTGGTCCTCACAGGCGGCTACGCGGTGCGGGCGCATCGCCTCGTGAACCGCCCCAGCCAGGACCTCGACGTCGCCACCGAGAACCCTGCGCCCATGGCCGACATCGCCACCACGCTCCGCACCGGTCTCGAAGCCCGCGGCTGGACGGTGCACGCGTTGGAGACCGCACCGCTGTCCGCCCGCTTCACCGTGACCGACCCGGCCACCGGCGAGGAGTGCGAGGTCGACATCCTCAAGGAGATCTTCTGGCGCCCGGTCGCCCAGAGCCCGTACGGGCCCGTCCTCGCGGTGGAGGACGTGATCGGGACCAAGGTCCGCGCCCTCGCCGACCGCGGAGCGCCCCGCGACCTGATCGACGTGTTCGCAGCTTCCCGCCGTTGGACCAATGCCGAGCTCGAGGAGTTCGGCCGCCGCCACGCCCGCGGCCGCTTCGAGCGAGAGGATTTGCAGTCGAACCTCACGGGTGCCGAGTGGACCGACGACGAAGCCTTCGCCGCTTACGCGCTTGATGACGCCACCGTGACCGCTCTCCGCATCTGGGCCGTGGAGTGGGCTGACGACCTCGCGGCCCGTCTCCTCGAAGAGGCCGAGGATCCGGACCTCGACTGATCGCACCCAGAGCAGAGCTACCCGCCCCTACGCCACCGCCGAACAGTACGAACGCTGGTTCATGGCCGATTGCTGCCGATGCGGTCACTGCTGGCACAAGGCCGGCAGCTGGCCGGACGGATATGTCTGCCCGGACCCGTTCGGACCGATGTCCGAGGGCGGTGCGGCGGCCACATCGCCGTCCAGGCACGGCAGGAACACCCGCACGTCGTCCAGAGTGAGCCCGGCGGCCAGCAGGTAGCGGATATTTCGGACCCGCACCACCACCCGCTCGTCGTAGATGCGGTAGCCGTTGGGGGCCCGCTGCGAGGAGATCAGTCCGGCCTGCTCGTAGTGCCGCAGCGCACGGGCGGTTGTCCCGGTCGCCCTGGCCAGCTCACCGATCCGCACCCATTCCACCTCCCGGGCCACTCCTATCACGCCACGACCGCTCCGCCGTCGACCGGGAGTACCACTCCGGTGACGAACGACGCGGCCGGTGCGGCAAGTTGGGTGACTGCCCAGGCCACCTCCTCGGGGCGGCCGATCCGGGACGCTTCTGAACACGGAACGTGATGGGAGTCGTGCGAGCCAGAGCCCTTTCCCCGGACGTCCGCGAGCGCGGCCTCCGTGCCTGCGTCTGCGGGCCGCCCTTCTGCTGTGGATTTGTCTCATGCACAGGAATGGTGACGCGAATGTCACCGCACCGATGGGAGCTGGTGTGTGGCCCAGTGTTCAGCGGCGGTGATGCCGAGCAGCACAACGTCGTGATAGCTGCCGGCGAAGAATTCATGCTGGCGAAGCCGTCCCTCCTCCGTGAAGCCCAGCCTGTGGTAGAGCGCGAGGGAGGCGTCGTTGAAGGCGTAGACCTCCACCTCGCATTTGTTGTAGCGCTGTTCGGCGAACATGTAGGTGAGGACGAGTTCGGTTGCCTCGGCTGCGTATCCCCTGCGGCGGTGATCGCGGATGATATCGATACCCGTCTTGAATCGTCCCGCACGGTTGTCGGTCTCTCCGACTGTCACAGACCCTGCGAATGCATGGTCGGCCAGCGCCTCGACCACCAGGCGGAATGCTTCACCGCCCGGCGGACGCCCAGCCCGCTCAGCAGTCCAGGAACGGAAGCTCTCAGCAGAGCGCGGAGGGTCGACCAGGTCGGCGTTGCGGACATCGAGCGTGTTCTGGGCCAGGTCCTGAAAGCCCTCCCAGTCTTCCGGCTCGACACCCCGCAGGCGTACCTTCTCACCAGTCCACATGTCGCTCATGGCACCTACCACTTCAGTATCGGTTGCAGGCGCCGACCGCCATGCACTTCAAACTTGGCACGGTAGCGGTGCGATACGGTCGCACGCTGGGTAAGCGCTGCTCTGACGTCGTGTTCGGCCGACATCTTGAGCTGCTGTCGTTCTCCTCCCTGGGCACCTCAGCCCGGTGCAAGGCTGGTCCTGGTGGTCACCATGGGGTTGCCGCCCCCGCGCCCGCATCCTCGGCCGTGTGCAAGGTGGGGTTGTAGACGGGTGGGGGTATGTGGAGTCGGTCGGTAGTGTAGTCGCCGAAGCGGAGCACGTTCTCGCGCCGGTAGGGGCTGAGGACCGCCAGATCACTCGCATTCAGAGTCCAGCCTTCGCGGGCCATCTGACGCGGAGTCTTGGTCATGTCGATGCTGGTGGAGAAGATCACGCTCGCGGCGACGAGGTCGAGGAACTTGATCGCCTTGTCCTGCAGTTCCGGGTCGCGGCTGATGAGCCAGCCGGCGTTGCCGAAGTGGAGCCACTTGGTGAACCCGTTGTAGGCCTCGGCCTTGTTCGTGGCCCGCTGGATCTGCTCCCGCAACGCCGGATCCGACAGATAGCGCAGCAGCACGGCCGTGCGCACGGCGCGCCCGACCTCCCGGAAGGCCAATCTCAGCGCCAACCACGGTTCGATTGATCCCCGGGGCCGTACCCCGACCCCAGAGGCCTACGATCATCACGGACCGTCACCACGCTATGGGTACGCTCGGCAGCCAGAAATAACACAGCGTCACCAAGCGGCCCGTTTCGCGCGTATCTCCCCCGACCCCCTACCCTCGCCTCACTCTTGTGGGCGTGACGTTCAACGACAGTTCCTCAGCCAGTGGCCAGCCTGTCGCGCGGTCAGGGCTGGTTCAGCGCCCGCTCGATCGCGAGGCGGGCACGGCCCGCGGCCGACCGGTCATGCTGGAGCTGCATGGCTGCGTTCAGTGCCAGTCCGGCGGCGATGATCTCGAACAGTGCCTGGTCGATGTCGAACCTGTCCGGTAGTTCGGCGTTCTCCACCGCTGCGATCAGGTCCGCCCGCAGCTGTTCCTGCCAGCGCGACCACACTTCGGCCACCGCGTCGCGGACCCGGCCGGGGCGACCGTCGTACTCGGTGAGCGCTGCGGTCATCAGACAGCCGCCGGGCAGTAGCGGCGCTTCCAGGTAGTCCACGGAGTTGGCGCACACCGCACGCAGCCGCCGCAGGCCCGGGGGTTCGCCCAGCGCGGGCTCGACCACCCGGTGCCAGAAGTCCACGAACGCTTTGTCCAGCGTGGAGATCTGCAGCGACTCCTTGGTGCCGAAGTGCTTGTGCACTCCGGACTTGCTCATCTCCAATGCCTCGGCGAGCCGGCCGATGGTGATGCCGTCCAGCCCTTCCTCGGAGGCTATCTCGGCGGCACGGCCGAGGATCCGGCCCTTGGTGGCCTGCGCTTCGGCTGCTGAGCGGCGTGGCGACATGTGACGAGCATAGCGTACGGGCGTCTGCTAATCTCCCTTAGAGAACGTTCGTACGCTAAATTGTTCGGTGTTACCGAGAGCAGGGAGTGATGAGATGCGAGTACGAAGGCTGGGCTGGGCGGGACTGGAGATCGAGGCCGGTGGCAAGCGGCTGGTGATCGACTACGTGCGGGATATCTCGCCGCTGTTCACCGAGTGGAAGCCCGGCGAGTGGGTGGCGGCACCGACCGGGAAGGTCGATGCCGCGCTGGTCACCCACCTGCACCGCGATCACGCCGACGCGCCCGCGCTCGCGGAAGTGCTGGTGCCGGGAGCACCGGTGCTGCGGCCGGCTCCCGGCCACGGTGATGACGTGGACAACATGACGACGTTGCTGGCTCGCCGACCGGATCCGCGGCCTCCTCGCCGACCTCGGAGAGCGCACTGAACCCGCCCCTGACGACCACTGCTGACCAAACCGGGGTATGGCCCATACAGCTGAGCATCTTGCTCAGCTACACGCCCACAGGAGTTCCTCGTTGCATATTTCGGACATGCTGACCGGCTTTGTTGTCGGCGCTCCCACTGGCGCTGTCATCACCGCGATCGTCACGACACGACTCGCGCGTCGACGCGAGCGGCACGAAGACAAATTGGAGGACAAAAAGCAGGCTCACACCATGAAGGTCGCGATACGGCGAGAACGTTTTGAACAGGAGCAGGAGGCGTCCAAACACATCGTCGCCTTCGTCAACGCTGTCAATACGTTCATGTTCACCGCAGTAGAGAAACTGTCCCTGCTGACGAGCACCCCGAAACAGGCCAACGAGATCCTGCACAACGTCTACCAACCCGTGGAGGCAGAGGCCAAGAAGGTCCGCCACTGGGCACCTGACATCGCCCACACAACCCTCGACATCGAGAAGGCGTGCCTCATGCTCATGGTGGAGCCGCCAGAGTGGATCGAGGCCGATACTCCGGTATGCCGAGGCTGGTACTCGCACCTCAGCGACCAGATCGGCAAGAAGATCGTGATGTTCGAGGCAGTGAATATGAACCACCGTTGAGCCAGGGTTCCTCGTCGGAAATCGTCCAGATAAGAACCTGCTCGGTCGCTACAGCTTCACCGCCTCCACCCCGGCCGCCGGCGCCCTGCGCCCGCTGCGCGACCCAGACACCGCCGGGCTCGACGACGAGGAGGACGGCGCGGACTGATGGCGTCAGGAGCCGGCCAGGGCGCCGATCAGCTTGTGGTCGGCCGCCTCGGTCAGCCGCTTCGAGGCCGTGGCGGTCCGCTCCCTGGGGGACCGCCACGGCCTGATCCGCAGGTGGCGAGCACGACGATCGGTACCTCTCGATTGGCCTTCCCCGAGCTGCTGGTCGAGGTGAAGCTCGCCGCCCGGGTCTGACCGGATTGCACACAGGGCCTCGTTCAGCGCGGAGCGATGCCCGTGTCCGTGGAACGGAGCGCCTCATAGAGGAGGCCCGCACCAGGGCCCGCCAGCCAGCGGTCGAAGCGCAGCAAGAAGGGAAACTCCGCGCGCAACGCGTCGAGGTTCGCGTTTCCCGCCAGCCTGCCGTCGTCAACGAGTGCTGCCAACTTGCCGAGGACCTCGTCCTGTGCCGGCAGCGTCGTCGGCAGGCGGCTGTAGCTGATCGGCTGGCCAGCGGCCTGGGTCAGATGCTCGGCCAGAGCTTTGCCGGTGAGAGCGTCACCGGCAATCTCCATGGTGCGGCCGACGTAACGACCGGGTGAGCCGAAGACCGCGGCGACGATGCGGCCGATGTCGCGTACCGCGATGAACTGCATGGCCTGGTCAGGGCGCATCAGGAAGGACAGGTGTCCCCGGTCGAGGCCGATTTCGGGGGTCACCAGGAACTCCATGAACGTGGCTGGCCGAATGATGGTGCTGGCGATGTCCAGATTCCGGACATGGGCCTCGATACGGCTCTTGGTGTCGAGATGGTCGACGCCCGTTGTCGAGCCCGCGGTGACCGCCGAGCTGTAGACGAGGTGGGCGACGCCGCAGCGCTCGGCGATGTCGGCCACCGCTGTGCCGAAGCGGACCTCGTCCTCGTTGGTCACGCCGGCGCCGGCCTGGCCGGAGTTCGGCTGGACACTGAAGACACCGTGGGCGTCAGCGAAGGCCGCGCGGAGCGACTCCGGATCCCCAAGGTCACCGCGGACGGTTTCGACGCCGGAGGCGGAGAGGGACCGGGCCCGGTAGCCGGACGGATCGCGCACGACCGCGCGCACCACCCAGCCGTCGGCCAGCAGCGCAGCGGCGACCGATCCTCCCTGCTGCCCCGTGGCGCCCAGGACGACGACGGGTTTGTTGATGTTGGTCATGCCGACCACGCTGCGCTTTCGGCGATCACGGACGTGTTCCTGATAAACATTGCTGATTCTTCCTGGGATCCTGTGGAGTGAGTCGGAGATGTGCTGGTCACAGGCGTGCTCCAGAGTTCGTAAGGGGTGGTTCGCGCCGTGTCCGCTACGCTAAAACCTGACGCCAGCGTCAGGTGCAAGCGAGGCGTGGAGTCGAGTCAGGAGGCCGGGATGCGGATCGGAGAGGTCGCCGCGAAGGTGGGCGTCAGCGTCAGGGCGCTGCGCTACTACGAGCAGCAGGACTTGCTGCACTCCACCCGGAACCCGGGTGGCCAGCGCCAGTATCCGGCCGGTGCCGTCGAACGGGTCAGGCTTATCCAACAGCTCTACTCTGTGGGCTTGCCCAGCAGAATTATCCGCGAGGTGCTGCCGTTCGCCGACTCCGGTGCAGCGTCACCGGAACTGCTGGAGCTGCTCGCGGCCGAACGCGACCGCCTCGACCGGCAGATGACGGACCTGCGGGACGTGCGCAACCGGCTGCACGACTGCATCACCGAGGCACGCAACCATGACGGAGCAGGAAGTCCATCCTGAGGCAGGGGGCGGTGGCCCGAGCGGGCAGTTGATACGTCGGCGGCACCAGGGGCGTGTCCGGGAAGCGACCACTTCCCCCACTGGCTCACGAGAAATGATCTTCAGCGGCTTCGGCGTGGGCGGCCAGTGGCATTTGTGAACAATCCCGATCTCCCCCGCGAACCCGAGCGGATCCCCGTCCGGCGTACCGGCCAATCATGATCGTTCTCGCCAGGTTTTCCTGGACCGCAACTACTCACACCCGGCTACGGGCAGCCGCCCAGCAGGCCTGGGCCAGGGCGTCACGCATGGTCATTCTCATAAATGTTCATCTGTGAGAGTTCTGCGAGAGCGCCGGAAGTGATCACGTTTCCGCAGGTCGCCACTCGCAAAAGCCCTCTCGAAACTCGCATGTTGTGCGAGGTACTTCTGAGAGGCTGCCGCCATGGATCTCATCCCGATCGTGCCGCACTGGCGGTAGAGTGTCACGACTGCCCGAACTGTGACGTGCCCGCCGGCTCCGCACTCCGCGAGGAACTCGAAGTCCTCGTCCCCGCCGACCGTCACCCCGGCCGCGCGTGGAAGCAGGGCCCGGCGCTCGCCGTCGTGCCCGCGCCCCGCACCGAGCGCCCGGTCCGCATCGGGTACGCCAGGACCTCGACCTCCTGGCCGCATCCCGGACAGCTGCCCCGCGTACGGACGGCGCGGTCCCGGCCGGGGTGCAGGACAGGATGTCGCAGAGCGCGGCCATGACCTGCAACGACAGACGTTCCGGGGTGCCGGAGACCAAGCGGCGGACCTGGGAGGCGGACAGGTCGATGCCGCGTTCGCGAAGCAGCGGCACCAGTCCGGTGGCCGTGAAGATCTGGTGCTGGGCCACGACCTCGCGCAGCCTCCACGTGTAGCCGATCTTGCGTTCACGCGTGCCTCCCGGCGTGGGTCTCAAGGGCTGCGGCGATGGTGGAGTCCAGGTGCCGCCGCAGGGTGCGGGTGCGGAAGTCCGAGGAGACGCATAATGGTGCAGTCGGGTATTGGAACTGTCTGAATGCCCCGGTCCGGGGCCCGTGTGCCGCCCGGACCGTGGTGTGAGTCGCCGTGCGTGGACGCCCGGGATTCAGTCAGACCTGTTCAAAGTGGAACGCCTTGATGAAGCAGTCGCGGGGCTGGGTGACGGCGAAGAGGATGCACTCCACGAGTGACTGCGCGGTGAGAATGTCCTTGGCCTCGCGGGGCGTGTTCTCCCACTGCTCAGAGAGCGGGTCAGGGTTGTCGAAGTCGGGCGGGTAGAGGGAAATCACTCGGACTTTTTGGGGCCGCAGGCGCTTGGAGAGGATCTCGGTGAACCCTGCCTGGGCGCTTTTGGCCGCGTAGAAGGCATCGTGCGCGTCCGAGCGGTGATGACCGGCCGTTCCGCAGGCGGAGATCATGGTGACCACGTCCGGCTTGTCTGAGTTGAGTAGGAGAGGGAGGAAGTTCTTCACGGTCAGGACGGTGCCGGTGGCGCCGGATGTGATGGTGTCGACGACGTCGGCGTCGGAGGCGGATTGGAGGTCCGGTCCTTCGAGGTAGCGGGAGCCGTTGTTGATCAGCACGTCAATGCGGTCGGTGTGCCGGGCGACGCCAGCAGCGAAGTCGCCGATCGAGGCCGGGTCCGTCAGGTCGCAGGCGAAGGCGTGGACCTGCTGGTGTCCTCGGCCGCGAATCTCGTCGCGGACACGTTCAGCGGCGGCGAGAGTGCGCGCGGAGAGAAAGATCTCGGCTCCGAGGTCCGCGAGACGGATGGCCAAAGTGCGTCCGAAATCGCGGCCGGCTGCGGTAATGACCACGCGATGATCATCGAATCTCATGTCGGTACTCCTCATTCGTGGTTGGGAGGTGTGCTGATGTGCGGCGGCTGACCACGGCTGCGTAGGCAGCCCAGTCTCCGGCGGCGGCTCGCTGCCACTTGATGGCGACGGTGATGTCGATGCCGAGGGTGCGGGTAAGGATCGCGGCGGGCAGCTCGGTGGCGAGCTGGAACAGCGCGGCAGAGCGGGATTCCGCGAGCCGGATGCCGAGTTTGCGGAGGCGTTCGCCCCATGGCCCAGGCGCTGATCGGGCGGCCGGGCTGGCCGCCGGGGAAGAGCCAGGGCGAGTCTGTCCGGCCAAGGACGGCATGGCTGCGGCGAACCTCAGCCTCCGGAGAGCCAGTTCAGCGACGGGTGTCGGAAGCTCGACGGGGACGGCGCCAAGGCGGATGCGGACGGTTCCGTCAGTCTCCTCGATGGTGAGCCGGGAGATCGCTGCGGGCCACTGCGCATAGAGCAGCAACAGCAGGACAGCGAGGCGGTCTTCGCGCTTGAGGGTGTCGTCGCGCGGCAGGCGTCGGGCGGTGGCCCAGCGAGCCTCGTCGTCCATCGGCTGAAAGGGGCCGTTCCATCGCTCGGCCGGGAAGCCGAGATCATGGGTGATCTTCTGCGAGAGGGACCAGCGCACGAAGTGGCCCGCCTCTCGGCGGAGGCGGACATCGTCGCTGGTCATCCAACGTTCGAGGTCAACCTGCTGGCAGATTGAGAGGGCCAGGTTCTCATCGTTGAGCCAGTCCAGGAGATAGACGGGCGCCCGCAGATGCTGCCGCGCGGTCGCGAGCTGATAGCGAGTGATCTCCTTTCCGCGGCTGCGTCGGCGGAGCCGTCGCAGGAGATGCCACGTCGCGTACCGGTGCAGGATTTCCCGTCCCTCGGCCGTCGCGTGGGAGGAAACGTGGTCCTTCACCTGCCGTTCGAGCCGGACCATCTGCTCATCCCGCTTGGGCAGGTCCTCGGTGGAGACGAGAACACTGCGGATGTGCTCGATGACCTTGCCTTCAGGGAGTTCGTCCAGAGCCTCGTGGGTGAGGGGCGGCGGCCGGAGCCGAGATCGGACAGGACGGTTGCGACGATGCCCTTGGAGAGCCAGCTCATCGCGGTGGCCGCGCGTTCGGTACTGGCCAGGGCATCGTGGAGGGGCTGCAGTTTCGCGGGGACAGAGTCGGTGCCATCGGCGAGGAGATCGTGGAGCCGCTGCTTGAGGGTGCAGCGAGCGGCATGCATGCGTGGCCAGTGCGGTGCGATGACCAGGAGCCAGTAGTTGTGCAGGGCTTCGGCGATCCTGTGCAACAGGCGGAGAGGCTTGGTCTGTGCCTGCCGCAGGAGGGGGGTGCAGAGGGTGGCCGTCCGCAGCCTGGAGAAGTTCGCGTGTGACACGGGTCGCGGGTGTCGAGCGCAGGGTGGCGAGTTCGTCGTCGATGTCCGTGCTCGGTTTCGGAGGGGCGGGGGTGAGAAAGTCAGGGATAAGGCGGCTGGGGCCGACCAGCGCCTGCAGCAGGGGCCAGTCGACGTGCCGCAGCAGCGGGGCGGCCTGCCGGAGTAGCGGCTTATGCACGGCGTAGCGGACGGGGCTGCGCCAGGCTCGCAGGCTCTGGACGGTCTCTTGCAGGGGTGAGCAAGCGAACGAACGGAAGCGAGGTCGTCCACGTCGAGTCGGAGCCTCAACATTTGGCCAGCCTAAATCTTTCTCCTGCCCGTGGTCAGCTGATGAGATTCAGCTCATGACTGCTTCTGCTTCGGGGCCGGCTCCGTTGACGGCGACGTACGACCGTATCGGGATCGGATATCGGGACATCCGCCGGGCCGATCCCCGCTTGGCTGCACTGATTCACCAATCGCTCGGAGGGGCTCGCACGGTCGTCAACATTGGCGCGGGTGCCGGCTCCTACGAGCCTAAGGACGTCGAGGTCACCGCGGTCGACCCGTCGCAGGTGATGCTTGATCAGCATCCGGGCAGCAAGAAGGTGCTGGCTGGAGCGGAGGACCTGCCCTTCGAGGACGGCGCGTTTGATGCCGCGATGGCGGTGATGACCGTGCAGCACTGGCCCGACCTACGTCGTGGCCTCGATGAGATGCGGCGCGTCTCCCGTCGGCAGGTACTTTTCACCTTCGATCCGTACCATGTGCCCGAGCTGTGGCTAATCGAGGATTACCTGCCGGAACTGCGCGAGTTCGAACGGGCCCGCTTCACACCCCTGTCCACCGTGGTGGAAGCGCTGGAAGCTCATACGGTACTTTCCTTCCCCATTCCGCACGACTTCACCGACGGCTTTCAGATCGCGTACTGGCGGCGTCCGGAGCGCTTCCTGGATCCCGTGGTTCGACAGGCGAGTTCCACCTTCGCCCAGATGCCCGCGTCAGTGGTCGAGTCGGCGATCGAGCGGCTGCGCGCAGACCTGGCTTCGGGGGCCTGGGGCCGCCGCCATGCTGACCTGCTGGAGCGGAACTCCGTCGACTATGGCTACCGGCTGCTCATCGCGGGGCAGTGATTCCGGCACGGTGTAGAGCGCGAGGAATGGTTGGCCTCCCTAAGCCTCCCTGTCCCCGTCGTCGTCCTCGTCCAGTTCCGGGCGCGCCCGGAACTGGACGAGGACGACGACGGGGCCTGACTCCAGAGGAGGTGGGGTCTAGTTGGTTCCGGCTGTGAGTTCGCTGAAGAGCTTGTTCGCCGACTCGGAGGCGAACTGGCGCTGGAGCTCGGCGCGGGCGATCTGCTTCTTGAACTCGCCCTCGTAGCCGGTGAATCCGGCGTTGTGCATGGTGTCGGTGATCCAGGTGGCGAACGCTTGGTAGTTCCAGATGTGCGGCAGGCAGGTCTGCGAGTAGCTGTCGAGGAGGCTGGAGTCGTCCTCCTTGGCGTGGTGGATCACTGCGCGGGCGAAGACCTCGGTGTCGTGCAGGGCGAGGTGGATGCCCTTGGCGCTCATCGGCGGCACGATGTGTGCGGCGTCGCCCAGAAGGTAGAGGTTGCCGTAGCTCATCGGGGCGAACACCACGCTGCGCAGCGGAACGATCTGCTTGGACAGGATCTCGCCCCGCGAGGGCGGGGTGCCGAAGCGGGCCTCCAGCTCACTCCAGATGCGCTCGTCCGGCCACTGCTCGGGGGTGTCGTCGACTGCACACTGCAGGTAGATGCGGCTGGCCTTGGGGCCGCGGGGGATCATCCCGGCCAGGCCCCGTTCGTGGATCGCCATGCCCGAGGGCTTGGTCTCGGTGGCGGCCAGGACGCTGAGCCAGGAGTAGCCGTACGCGTGGGAGTACTCGGTCAGCGCGGAGGCGGGAATGGAGCGGCGGGCTACGCCGTGGAAGCCGTCGCAGCCGGCGACGAAGCCGCACTCGATGGCGCGCGCCGCACCGTCGGCGTTCCGGTAGCGCACCACGGGGTGGCCCTGGGTGAGGTTCTCCAGAGTGACGTCCGCGGCCTCGTAGCGCAGGTCGCCGCCCTCGCGGAGGAAGACCTCGGTCAGGTTTCGCACGAGGACCTGCTGCGGGCAGTACAGGCTCTCGTTGTTGTCCTCGTCGACGTCGATCGGCATCGCGTGGCCGTCGATGTAGAAGCCGCCCTCGCTGTGTGGGATGGGGTCGCCGGCGAGGACTTCCTCCAGGCCCCACTCGCGGAACAGGCGCACCCCGAAGGTGTCGATCGTTCCGGCGCGTTGGCGCTTCTCGACGTAGGCGCGGGGGTGCTTCTCCAGCACGATGCAGTCGACGCCGTTGCGCAGCAGGAAGTTGCCGAGGGTCAGGCCGGCGACGCCGGCCCCGATGATGACGACGGCCGTGTCGTCGCGTGTGTCAGTCATGCGTGCGGGCCTTTCATGATCCGTACGGTGGTGTACGCGCCGAGCGCGTACACCACGGCGCCGAACATGGAGGTCGGCGCCGCGCGATATCCACTGTGGAAGACCCGACAGGATGCGAACCACTGGTAAGTCGACACCCGATACCGGAAACCCGCCAGTGCGGCTCGGGCACTGCGCGCTACCTGCCTGACTAGCGCAAACAGGGTCAGCAGGCTGGGAGGCGGCTATCGCGCGCGGAAGCGCAGCCCGGCCTGGTAGCGGCCAGGGGTCTGACCGACGACCTCGGTGAAGGCGTCGATGAAGGTGGAGGGGTTGGACCAGCCGCATGCGACCGCGGTCTCCGTCACCGTCATCCCGTCGGTCAGGTGCGCCAAGGCGTGGTGGATGCGCAGGGTGGTCCGCCAGCGGTGGAAGCTCATGCTCAGCTCGGTGTGGAACAGGCGGCTGAGCGTGCGCTCGCTGGCCCCCACAGCCCGGCCCAGCTCGGTCAGAGTGGAAGGCCGGGCGGGATCCGCGCGCAGCAGGTCGGTGGCGGCGCGCAGCCGGTCGTCGCTCGCCTCGGGAAGGTGCAGGGATGTCTCGGCCGCATCGGCCAACTCGTCCACGATCACGGCGAGCAGGCGCCGGTGGGCACCGGCCCGCCGTTCCGGCACGTCGGTGAGTGCCAGGAGGGCCTCGCGCAGCAGCGGGCTCACGGCGAAGACGCTGGGGTGATCGATGAGCTCGGCGCACAGATCGAGCGGGACGGACACCAGCCGGACGTCGGTCTGGCCGTAGAAGCGGTGCGAGTGGGCGAATCGCGGGGGCGTCCAGGTGATCCGGTCCGCGGGGGCGACCCAGGTGCCGCGCTCGGTCGCCGTGGCCAGGGCGCCTGCGGCGGCGTAGACCAGCTGGCCCTGGACGTGGCTGTGGGGGTCGAGCTGGAAGCCGTGCGGCAGCCAGGCACCGCCTTGCAGGATCTCGTCGTCTGCATCGGCGGGCGGCGGTGAGGGATGGCGGGTTGTCGGCATCAGGCGTCAGTTTACCGGTGGTCTCGGACAGAACGCCGCGCCGAAAGTGGTCGCATGACCATGACGAAGCCCAAGTCCTGTCCTCAGGGGAGGTAGCGGTGGCCTCCCGAATCCAGCGCCCGCGCAAGCGGCGCATGCTGTCGTTGACCGTGCAGGGGACACAGCAGCCCAGTCCGCACTTCATGACCGTCACGCTCGGCGGCGAGGACGTCCAGCACCTCCAACGCTCCGGCTTCGACCAGGCCGGACGTCTGTTCTTCGCCGATCCTGACGACGACGCTGCGGAGGTGTTCCTGCCCACCAGCGAGCGGTGGATACTCCAACTCACGCTCCAGGGCGGCAAGCAGCGCCCGCGGGTCAGGACATACTCGATCCGGCGCTTTCGGCCCGACGCGCCGGCGTTCGACATCGAGATCTCGCTCCACGCCGACGATAGCCCCGGAGTGCCCGGCCCGGGCACCCGATGGGCGCGGGCCGCCGAACCCGGCATCAGGGTCGCGTTCCTCGACGAAGGACACAGCTACGCGCCCGCCCCCGACATGGCCTGGCAACTCCTCGTCGGTGACGAGAGCGCTCTTCCGGCGATAGCCGCCATCCTGGAACAGTCCTCGGCGGACCTGCCCGCCGAGGTCTTCCTGGAAGTCCCGTCGTCCGAGGACATCCGCAACAACATCACCGCGCCGCCCGGCAGCATCGTCCACTGGCTGCCCCGCACTGACGTCGGCGCGAAACCCGGCACCCTCGCCCTGGACGCGGTGAAGCAGGCCCGCCTTCCCGACGGCCCCTTCTACGCCTGGACGGCCGGCGAGTCCTCGCTGGCCACGGGGATCCGCCGCCACCTGGTCAGCGAACGCGGCGTGGCGAAGTCCGATATCTCCTTCCGTGGCCACTTCAGTCACGGGCGCGCCAGCCTCTAACCACCCCACCGCGAAACCACACCTCGTGGACCTTGCCTGTCGTTGAACGGCCTCGGACCGGTAAGCCCGCATGTTGAGGTGTCGCATATTCAGCGGCTGGGGCCGACCTTTGACTACTGACTGTCGACGGTGACGGTGGTCCAGCGCGGGTCAATGTGGCCCAGCCATGCGTCTTGGTCGTCCGCCAGCGGTTGCTCCAGAGGGAGGGGGAGGAACCGGCAGGCGAAGGTGAGGCCAGCGTCCTCTCCGTCGCCCTTGACGTGGTGTTTCCACGCATCGCGGGTTTCTGCTGATGCTTGCAGAAAGAAGAATGTGGTTCGTCGTGGCTGACCGGTGTCGGGATGGGGCTTGCTCTCCACGGCAATCTGTCGGACGACCGCGGCTGTCAGCAGACCGGTTTCCTCGGCGACCTCTCGAAGGACGGCCTCTTCCAGTTCTTCGCCTGATTTGACGCCCCCCGCTGGAACTTGGGTGCCGGCCTCGGGCATACCGATGTGGTCGAAGACCAGAACCTCGGGGACGGCGCGGTTCCGGATGACGTATGCGGCGACACGGATTCTGGGTCGGGTCATCCCGGCATTGTCAGTCATCTGCGCCGTTCGTGGTTGCCATGGGCGTATCGGCTCCAGGTTCTTCCGGCTTCGGTGACCAGGCGAGTGGCTGTCTTGTCGTGGTAACCGAGGGCCTTCGCGATGACGGGGGCCGGAGCCTGGAGGACGAGTTGATGGATCGCGGAAGGGTCCTGCCGCGCTGCGGCGGGACGCCGATCTCCCGGAGGTGGACTTGGAGGCTGACCGGGTTCATCGGCTGTCCGGGCTGGCGGCCGGGGAAGAGACCATCCAACTCTGAAGCAGTTATTGCGAAGTTTTCACTTCACACCTACGGTAAGCGCATGCGACCGAACCACGAGCCTGAGCAGATCACCGACCTGTCACGGTTGAGGGCGTTCATGAACCCGCTGCGGATGCAGCTGTACCGGCTGCTGTACGCCGCGGGCACCGCGACCGCTTCTCAGCTCGCCGAGCATGTCGACGAAACGCCGTCGCTGGTCAGCTACCACTTGCGCAAGCTGGCCGAGCACGGCTTCGTGACACAGGCGAGCGGTCAGGGCGCCGACGGCCGTGAGCGGTGGTGGCAGGTGGCATCCGAAGAGGGCTGGGGCTTTCGCGACTCGGACTTCGCGGACACTCCCGAGGGCGCGGCCGCCGTCGGCGCGGTGACCCGAGGGATCTTCGACACTCGCGTCGCCCAGTACCGCACGTATCTCGACCAGAGGTCCGCCTGGGGGAAGGCGTGGACCGATGCGTCCTTCAGCTCCGAGTGGCTGCTCGACCTCACCCCGGCCGAACTCGCCGAGATGAGCGATGAGCTTGAGGCGCTGGCCCGGCGCTGGCGGGAACGGGGCAAGGCCGCCAAGGCGGCCGACGGTACCGAGGAGCGCGAGCACGTGTCCGTGCACCTCTACGGCTTTCCCTTCCGGTCCTGACTCAGCCGGATTCCCGACGTACTGGAGCCCACGATGGCCACCTCAGAGACTGTCCTGCCCGAACACGCTTCCACACCGGCCCACCGCGACGGCAACGTGCTGCGTTGGCTGACCGCATACACCGTCTCCCTCGTCGGCGACAGCGTGTACTTCGTCGCCCTGGGCTGGTCCGCCCAGAAGGCCGCCGGTCCTACCGAAGTAGGTCTCGTCATGGCCTCCGGAGCGTTACCACGGGCGTTACTCATGCTCGGTGGGGGCGTGGTGGCCGACCGATTCGACCCCCGCCGGGTGATTCTCGGCAGTGACACGCTGCGCTGCCTCCTCATCCTGGCGGTGGCCGCTGGTATCGCACTGACGGCGCCGGCCTTGTGGATCCTGGTTACGGTGGCGCTCGTCTTCGGCGCCGTCGACGCGCTGTTCGTGCCCGCGGTCGGTGCCCTCCCGCCCCGGATCACCGCGCCTGACCAGCTGGCGCGGATCACCGGGATGCGCACGCTGTCTACGCGCCTCAGCCAGATCGCGGGCCCGCCGATCGGCGGCCTGGCCATGGGACTCGGCGGACCCGCGGCTGCCTTCACCGTTGCCGGACTGCTCATCGCTCTGTCCCTGCCGCTCCTGCTGACGATACGGATACGGCCTCTCGTGGCGAGCGGCGCCGAGCAGACGGAGTCCGGTACCGCGCGGCAGGAGCTGCTCGACGGCCTGCGCTACATCCGCCGCCACTGCCTCATCGGCCCGCTCGTCGCCGCTGGCGCCATCTGTGAACTCGGCCTCACCGGCACCCTCAACGTCGGCATGGTGCTCCTCAACGCCGAACGTGGCTGGGGCCCTTCCGGCTACGGCTGGATCGTCAGCAGCTTCGGCGCAGGTGCCGCCGCCAGTGCCGCGCTGCTCGCGATCGCCGGTTGGCTGCCGCGTGCAGGCCTGATGATGGCCGGGACGCTGCTCGTGGGCTGCGCGGGCGCGGCCACGATCGCGCTGGTGCCGACCCTGTGGCTCGCCGTGGTGCTGGCTGCGGTCGTCGGGCTGAACGCGGGTGTCTTCGGCAGTCTGGACAACGCCCTCATACAGACTGCGGCGGACCCGGCCTATCTCGGCCGGGTCACCTCCGTCGTCATGCTCACCATGGTCGGTCTCGCCCCCCTCAGCTACCCGCTGGTCGGCGCCGCTATCGGGGCCTGGGGAGCCGCCCCGGTGTTCGTCGGCTGCGGCATCTTCGCCAGCCTGGGCGTGGGCATCGCCCTGGCGTCCAAGGCGGTGCGGCACGCCGAACTGCCCCGGCGGCAGCCAGGCGTGACCATCTATTGATCCGAAACGTTTGGGTTCACGCTCGTTGTTGGTGTGTGAGTGATCTGGTGGGGGAGGCGCGGACCTGGTCGCCGGACGCGCAGGAGGCCGTGCGGTTGCTGGCGTGTCGACGCTCGTGGAGGGCCGGGGCCGGGCGGAGGTTGCGGACCTGTTCAAGGTGTCGGTCAGGCCGTGGACAACTGGTGGGCGAGGTGGCAGGTCGGCGGGCGGGACGCGCTGCTGTCCCGGCCGCGAGGCCGACGCGCGGGTGGACATCAGGTTCTGTCCGAGACCGAGCAGGCCGCCGTGCGGCAGGCTGTCCTCGATCACACCCCATCCGGCCTGGGGCTTTCCGGTCAACTGCGGACGCGGGGCAGATAAGCCGGCTGATCTTCAAGCTGTACGGGGTCCACTTCACCGAGCCCGGGGTGGGCAAGTATCTCAAGCGCTGGGGGCTGACCTTCCAGCAGCCGGACAAGCGGGCCGTCGAGCAAGATCCGGAAGCCGTCCGAGCGTGGCACGAGGAGACCTGGCCAACAATCCGTGCCCAGGCGAAGGCCGATGACGGCGAGATCCTGTTCGCCGACCAGGTCGGGATCCGCTCGGACCAGGTCACCGGCCGCCCCTGAGGCGTCAAAGGGAGGACCCCGGTGGTTCGCCGCACCGGAAACAGGTTCTCCGTGAACGCGATGTCCGCGATCAGCACCAAGGCCCGGATGCACTTCATGATCTTCACCGAGTCGTTCGACGCGACAGTCATGTGCCGCTTCCTCGCACGCATCGTCGGACACTTCGACCGGAAGGTCCACCTGATCGTCGACCGGCACTCAGCCCACCGCTCGAAGACCGTCCGGTCCTGGCTCGCCGACCACCAAGACAAGATCGAACCGCACTTCCTGCCCTCGTACTCACCCGAGCTCAACCCGGACGGGCTCGTCAACGCCGACCTCAAACGCAGCCTGCCCCACACCCACCAGGCCAGGAGCCGGACCGAACTCGCCGCCGAGACACGCAGGTTCTTCCACCATCGGCAACGCCAACCCCACGTCATCACCGGCTACTTCAAAGCTCCGCACGTCCGCTACATCCTCGACGAGTGAACCCAATGAGTTTCTGATCAATACTTCCTCTGGAACCTCAAGTCCCAGTCTCCAGGTGTGCGCGATCTAGGGGAAGCTTCACTCGTAAGTAGGCCCTCTCTCTCCGTCCTTCGGGAGGCACCGGATGCCGACTTTCCGGGGCGCACTCCGGAGGCGTGCGATCGCCGGGCGCGCGTCTGTTCCCACGATCCGTCGCCCTGCTCACGGCATTTCGCCGCTCCGACGCCGATGCGCGGGGATCTACTGAACTCTCCGCGTGCCGCCAGCAAGTGTCATGGCGGCGCCGCCTCGGGTACGGCGCGGGAGCGGGCGTGCCGGGGCAGTCCTGAGTGAGGGGAATCGTATGCAGTTCAAGAGGGCCACCACTGCGCTGACCGGGCTTCTGTTCACAACCGGTCTCACCGTGTCGGTGGGTTCACCAGCGCTGGCGGCCGCTCCGTGCGGGGGCACGTACACGATCGTGGTGGGCGGTACCGGCAGTTCGTGGGACAACGACGGATTCACCGGCAATATCCAGCAGCACGTCGGCTACCCGACACAGATCCCCAACGGGGCAAGTGCCCGGGCGGGCGTCAACGAGCTGAACCGTCTGGTGCGTGAACAGCGCAACGCCTGTCCGGACCAGCACGTCAAGATGGGCGGATACTCCCTGGGCGCCGCCGTTGTGCACACCTGGGTCACCGAGAACTGGCAGACCTTCGGCAACGTCAACGCCGTCCTCGTCTCGGACCCCAAGCGCCAGGGCCCGCCCGGAGCCAACGGCGGCGCGGTGCCGTTCGGCGGGCTCGTCGGCGCCCCGCTCGCGGGCGCTGACAAGTTCTTCGGAAACGTGCCGGTCAAGACGATCTGTCACTGGGACTATGTCTGCGACGAGTCCGCCGGAATCCAGACCTATCCCGAGAACCACGTCAAGAACTATCCCCTCGACTTCAATATGGATCATCACAACGACAGTGCCAACGAGGTCTGGTACAACGGCAAGCCGTACCCGGCGTAACCGGGACCATCCCCGCGGGCGCGGGGAGCACCCATCCTCGTTCTGCGGTGCGGTTACGCGGCGGGGACCATCCCCGCGGGCGCGGGGAGCACCACCGGGTGGCGGGACCTCGATGCGACCGTGCGGGACCATCCCCGCGGGCGCGGGGAGCACACCAGATGCTGCACGCCCTCGGCAACGGGGTTGGGACCATCCCCGCGGGCGCGGGGAGCACAAGGGGGATGACCGGTGACGACGCTCAACTTCGGGACCATCCCCGCGGGCGCGGGGAGCACGAGCTCATCTACGACCTGTTCCAGCACGCCGTGGGACCATCCCCGCGGGCGCGGGGAGCACCACCGGGTGGCGGGACCTCGATGCGACCGTGCGGGACCATCCCCGCGGGCGCGGGGAGCACCGTCGGGGGTGGGGTCCCCGCCGGCCAGAACAGGGACCATCCCCGCGGGCGCGGGGAGCACACCAGATGCTGCACGCCCTCGGCAACGGGGTTGGGACCATCCCCGCGGGCGCGGGGAGCACTTCCGCTCGGCTGGTCGTAGAAGACCCGGGCGGGGACCATCCCCGCGGGCGCGGGGAGCACTGCCGCTCGGCTATCAGGGCAGTTACCAGCGGGGGACCATCCCCGCGGGCGCGGAGAGCACTCTTCGTGACCTGCAGTGTTGTCCAGCCTAGCTTCTGGTTTGGAGCAGTTTCACCGAAACGGTCATAGACCCCAAAAGGTAAATCTCCTTCCTCGTTGCTTCCCGCAAGTGCCGGAACGGTTCTCGTAAGAGGGCCCCCTTGCCGGACGCCGGACGCCGGGTCAAGGCCTCAGGAGCAGAGCTCCTGCTTCAACAGGTGAGGTCCGCGGCCGGCAGCCGCGCGGCTGCCGGCCCGTCGGGGGCCCACTCCGCCACGCTGCTGGAGCGCCCCTGGGAGCGTCATCGGTGTCCAGCGCCCTGGCGCTGTAGGGCAGCAGCCCCCTACGCCGCCTTGAGCGCGGCGACCTGGCGGCCGCGTTCCTCCAGTTCCTGGACTCCCGGGACACGACGGTAGGCGGGAAGGGCCTTCAGCATGGTCTTCAGGTGCTCGTCCCCGCGGGCGGACGCGATGGTCACGTGTTCGTCGAGGAACGTCCCCCAGGTCTGGCAGGCGGCTTCGATGTGGCGCATGCGGAACTGTCGCTCGGCGATCACCCCCGTGCAATGCAGGCGCCCCTGCCGCTCCAGCGGGGAGCGGGCCGTATTCGAGCGGCGCAGGGAGGCGATCGAACCGTCCTGGTCGCCCAGGTGCCAGCGCACGTGAGCCTCGTGGAAGAAGTAGGCGGCCTGGTCGTACCCGCCCACCGCGTCGCGCCGGTCGTCGGCGCGCGCCAGTGCGCTCTCCGCCTCCTTGAGCCAGCCCATGGCGGCCTTACGGGCGCCGGTCATCGCCGCGGCGGCGGCCTGCTGGCCGCGCAGGAATGCCACGAGGCGCGGGCCCGCGGACGGGGCGGCCTCGGCGGCGGCGTCGGCCAGCTCCAGCCCCTTCTTGCCATGGCCCAGGTGCGTTGCCTGCAGGCTCATTCCGCGCAGGGTGCGGCAGTAGGTGAGGTGGTCCTCGGCGGCGCCGGCGAGGTCGAGGGCGCGCAGGTAGTACTTCTGGCCCAGGCCTTGCTGGTCCTCGTACATGGCCATCCAGCCCGTGAGGTACACGAAGTCCGCGACGGCGGCCCGCATGTCGCGGGTGACCTTGCCCGTCCCGCCGGCCTGGAGGTAGGGCCCGGCCGTGTTGACGAGGAAGGCAGCGGCCATCGGGCGGGCGTGCCCGGCTCCGACCTGGTCCAGGATGTCGGCGACCTTGTCGGTCATGGTGCGGACGGTCTCCACGTCGGAACGGCCCACGCGCACCGTCCGCCCCGCCGACGCCGCCTCCAGTCGCCCCGTCAGGTCCTCGTACCGCGGCACGGCCAGTACCGCGGCGTACATCCCGGTCTTCAGCGCTCCCCGGCGTGTGGGGTCCATGTCCGTCCGGCTCAGGTCGATCACTCCTGCCACCATGTCGTGCTTCGCCGCCGGCTTCTCCTCGCTCGGCCAGCCGGTCTCCGCGGACGTTACGGGCCGCCCGAGCAGCCTCGAGAGCGCTTCGGCGATGACGTGGCGCGCTTCGGGCCTCGGCACGGATCCGGCGAGCCAGTGCGACACGCTGCTCTTGTCGTAGTGCAGACGGACACCGAGTTCGCGGCCTACGGCGTTCACCCTGCGTGCGAGCTGCGCATTTTTGATTCCCCCTGACTTCATCAGGGCCGCAAGAGCCGCGTTCGGTGTTCGCGGGCGACGTGCCATCGATGACCCCCTGGTGCGTTCAACCAGTTCAACCGTGCCTCCACTCTGCTCCCTTACCCACCGGGACGTCGGGGAGTTGAGTGATTACCGGCCGTTCGGTGGACCTCTTCCGGGCGGCCCGATGACCCGGTTCGTCCCGTCGCCCCCGTGCGGGACGAACCGTATGACCGGACGACGAAGCACCTGCGACGCCGCCCCACGATCTGCGGAAGGACTGGGTATGACCGCGACCGCGAACGGCCGTGCGGCCAGAGCGGAGCAGCGCCTCAGCAGCACATCTCCCGTTCTGCGGCTCGGCACCACGGACCGAGCCATGGAGCTGTGCATTTCCCGCTCCTCCCGACCGGGCCCCGGCGTCGACGGTGAGATGTCCGCAGAGGACCGGCTGTGGCCGGGGCGCGTCCGGCGTATCGGCCGGGAACAGCTCCGCCGATGGAAGCTGGACGACCTGGGCGAGCCTGCCGAGCTGTGTCTGAGCGAACTGGTCACCAACGCCATGCGGTACGGGCAGGGGCCCGTCGTCGGCGTACGCCTGTATCGCACCGCTTCGCACCTCGTCATCGAGGTGGCGGACGGGTCTCCCGACCGGCCTGTCCTCGGCATCGCCGGCTCCGACGAGGAGAACGGCCGCGGGCTGGCCCTGGTCGACGCCGTCGCGGAATCGTGGGGCGTCACCGAGGACGGCACCTGCACCTGGTGCCGCCTGAGCGTGCCGGAGGACCAGCGGTGATCGCACACGCTCAGACCGGCCTGCCCACCGGTTCCCTGCCGGCTCACGCCCACGGACGCAGCATGAGTACGCGCCCCGAGCGCCTCGCCGAGACACGGGACCAAGAGGCAGAGCAGAGGGACAGACAGAAGGCACACAGACAACCCGTGCGCCCCATCACTCGCCCGCCCCTCCTTTCCTACGTCACACGCACCCGTTCACCTGTTCCGAAGGGCGCCCATGTCCCGACGCGCGTGCCAGATCGCGGTGTTCCTCACCGCCATCGCCGCCCTCATCACCGCAGCGTCCGTCAAGCCCATGTAGCTCTCTCCACCAGCGAATCTCCCGGAGATGCCCATGCTCACAGCTGATCTCAAGGACATGGCCGCGAGAGTGGCCGCCCTCCACGGACCGTACGAAGGTGAGGGCCCGGTTCTCACGACAGCGCCCGTGCTTGCCCTGGGGGTCTTCGAGCGCGTGGGGTCGAACTGGTTGTCCGACTCACTGCGCGCGGGGATGCCTCAGCACAACGAACCGTTCCGCCAGCAGCTCAGCAGGAAGCACCCGGCGTCCCCGCACAACCGCGTCCCGCTCGAGCTGACGGGCGGTGCATGGCTCGGGGAGCTGGAGCTGCACCATCTGGTCTGTGCGCTGAGCGATCTCTACGGGCACCCGCGCCACCTGGTCAAGGAGACCAACCTCCTCTTCTCCACCGACACCACGCTCACGCTCCTGCCCTACTCTCCGGTGCTGGTCCTCACGCGTGCTCCGGTCGGGATCGCCTCCAGCTTCGCCCGCGGTCGTCTGTGGAAACGCTGGGGCTACGGCGAGCGGTACGGGCAGGTCGCAGCCACGGCTCACTCCGCGCGGTGGCGCCGCGAGTTCGAGTCGCTGCTGCCGCAGGACGACCCCGAGGAGCTGGTCGCGTTGGGGCGCCTGATCGCCGTGAACGCCCTCCTGCTCGCCCGTGCGCTGGTCGACCGGGAGCACACGGTCGTTCCGTACGAGCAGCACGTCGAAGACCCCGCGGGGACTCTCAGCCGCGTCGCCGGCCTGCTGCACATCGAGCAGCCGGCCCCAGCACCACTGCGGCCTGCCGGCTCCACCGCTGCGGACGCCACGTTCGCCACCACCGGACACAAGAACGAACTCGTCGCCGACCTGGACCGCCGCAGCGCGGAACGCGTGAGCGAACACGTCCACGCCACCTTGAGCCGCGCCGCGCGGACGCTCGATCCGCAGATCACCACGACTGCTGCCGGATGGCTGACCGGGGACGAACTGTATGAGCTGCGTGAACCGGTCGTACGCCCTCGCGGAACCGCGCGGCCGGCAGCAACCACCCGGCAGGTGCCGCTCCCTGTGTACTGCCCGACGCCCGGGATGTCCTGGCGGAACACGCTGGTCACCAACCGGGAAATGGCTGACCTGCTCACGATGCTGCACGCGGCCGGGCTCCCGAACACTCAGTGCGGCGTCAACCTCCTGCTGTGTCCGATGGCGCACGAACGCGGCGGGCGGCTGCACTTCGATCAGAGGCGGCGACGTTGGACGGTCAGCCCCGGCTTCGAGACCCACCCGGCGTACTGGGTCACCTGGGCAGGAGCAGCCGCTGTGGCCGCCTGGTCCGGAGCACGCCTACCGACACGAGCCGAAGCGCTGGAAGCCACGTCCGGAGCTCTGCCGGCGTACAACTGCGGCTACGCGACGGGGGACGCCTCCTCCGTCGCCGAAACCGGCCGTGGCGCCGGTCAGGTCCACCACCTGGTGGGGAACCTGCAGATCTGGTGCGGCGACGGCCCCACGCAGCATGCGGCCCGCCCCGAGCAGCGCTTCCTGTTCGGCGCGGCGTGGAACACCCCGGGAACCAGGGAGGCGATCGAGGCGGAGCGTTCGAGGTATCTGCTGGGCTCCTCGCGCGGTGTCGGTGTCCGTCTCGTGCGCGACCCCGACACCACTCAGGCAACCGGGCTCGGTGCGTGGGAGCTGGCGCACCGGATCAACGGCTGGGTCGACGGCCTCGGCGATCCAGCCTGCTCGCCGGGCGAGCTGGACCGCCGTCTGGTCACCGCGCTGATCGCGGCCCAGGGGAGCTCATAGGCCGATGGCGGACTTGGGACCCATGTACGAGCCGGCCCCGGGAAAGCCCTCCTGACACAGCTTCACGAACGTCTCGCTGAATCCCAGGCCGGGCAGGTCGTCAAGCTTGACGAACGCGACCTGCCGGATCGGGCGTGTATCCGCGCCCTCCGTGACGGCCCCGATCTGCCCGCCGATCCGCCGGGCCTCGAAGGTGACGTGAACGACATGAGCCTTGACGTTGTCACACAGGTACAGCAGGCGCCCGACCTCGACCTCGACGCCGGTCTCC
Source organism: Streptomyces sp. NBC_01012 (assembly GCF_045162755.1). NCBI lineage: Bacteria > Bacillati > Actinomycetota > Actinomycetes > Kitasatosporales > Streptomycetaceae > Streptomyces > Streptomyces sp. NBC_01012. The sequence continues at coordinate 41,427 of NZ_CP108689.1, forward strand.
TCCCGCATTTCGCGGACCAGGGCTTCGGCCAGAGTCTCGCCGTCCTCGAGCTTGCCTCCCGGGAGGCTCCACGACCGCGTGCTGTCCGTGTCCTGGTCCAGGAGCAGAATCTCGTTGTCCTCGATGACGATGCCGGTCACGCGTGTATGCATGCCCGGACGGTATCGCCCACCGACCTGGTCGAGGGGGAACACCGATGAAAGAGCGCCCGTCCGCGGTCGTCATCGCGGCAGGAGGACTTGGCACCCGTGTCGCAGGCTGGTCCACGCTCCTGCCCAAGGAACTACGCCCTGTCCAGGGGCGCCCCGGCCTGTTCCACGTTCTGGAGGAGGCCGCGGAGTCGGGTGCCGACCGTGCCGTGGTCGTGCACCATCCGTACTACGCCCCGCTCATCGACTGGGTCCGTCAGGTTCTCGCTCCCGGAGCTCTGGCCAGATACCGGGCACTGACTCACCAGCCGGCCGGCCAGTGCCCGCCGACCGAACGCATGCGGGTGGACTTCGTCGCCCAGCACGGCCGCTACGCCGACATCACCTCCGCGCTCAACGGCTCCGAACACCTGAACACCGGCGACATCTGCCTGGCGTTCGCTGACAACGTCGACCCGACCCATACGGCCCTCTCCGAGCTCATGGCCACCGCCTCCCCGGGCACCCCGGCAGTTCTCGCCGGGCCGTTCGATCTGCGGGCCGCCGGCAGCCACGGGGTCATCGTCTGCGCCGGCACAGAGCCGGAACTCACCATGGCGGAGCTGGTCGAGAAGCCTGACGCCGCCCGCGCCGCAGACCTGGCCGCCGAGCATGGAGCCGACCGCCTCCGCCTGCTGCAAGGCCGTGCCCGGCTGACACCCGGGCTGCTGCACCACCTGACAGCGGTCGCACGGCGCGCGGCCACAGAGCCGAAGTTGTCCCTGGCTCTCGCCGCCTACGCCCGTCATCACTCCGTGGCCGTCGTCACCCACACCCGAACCATGATCGATCTCGGTGCCCCTGATACCGCCAAGATGGCACTCACGGGGTGAGCCGGGGGTCTTTTCGCAGTCGCGCACGCAGACCCCGCGTGCCGCGAGAGGCTACGGCGCAGCAGCCGCACCGCACGAGGAGCACCACCATGACCGTCCTGACGACCGATCACCCCGCCTGGATCGAGACCGGACCGGGTAACCACGCGCGGGCCGTACGTACGGCCTCCGGCCTCTGGGTCCTGTCATGGGGCCGAAACGGCCTGAACACGACATGTGTGGACGGCACCGAGGACGTGAAGCCGGAGCTCGTCACCACCAACCCCGCCTGCCTGCCGACCGGCGTCCCCGCCACGCTCAGGACCGGACTCGAAGGCCTCGGAGTCTCGCAGCGCCTCGCCAACCCGTGGCTCTGGGACGCGATCACCACGGCGGTCCTGCGCCAGGTCGTACGGGCAGGGCAGGCCCGCAAGCTGTACCGGCAGTGGTGCCAGGCGTACGGGACGACCGTCGAGGGTCCTTCCGGTGAGCTCGCCACTGCCCCCACGCCCGGGCAGGTCCTCGCCCTCGCGGACGAGCAGTTCGACGAGATCGGAGCCAAGTTCCACCGCAGCGCCCTGCAGGCGGCCGCCGAGCACTACGAAACGCACGCCGCGCACTGGATCGGCCTGGAAGCGCCGGAGCTCGCAGCCGCGCTCACCGTGATTCCCCGCATCGGCCCCTGGACCGCCGCGGCGGCCGCCACCGACTTCACCGGCGACTTCGGTGTCTACCCGCACGACGACCTCGCCGTACGTACCTGGGCCGCGCAGATCGCGCCCGCCTACCCCTGGCCTGACAAGAAGGACAAGGCGTTCGGCCCGCTCTGGACCGGCTGGGCCGGACCCGACCGCACCGCTCTGCACACCCTGACCCTCTCCACGCTCACCTGGGGCTCCCATGCCCGCTGAACCGGAGGACCGATGCAGCAGTTATCCCTTCTCTCTGGTGCCGACCCTGCGCACCCCCTCGACGCGCTGTTCGTGAACGCGCCCCTGCGCGACTACAGCCGCCGCCCGCGGACCAACGACTACACGCTGCCGGTGCTGGGCATGGCCTACATCGCCACGTACGCCCAGCAGGCCGGCTTCAACGTAGGGGTGCTCGACGCCGAAGCCCACGGCCTGGGCATCGTCGAGACCGCTGAGCACGTCAACGCGGCCCGGCCTCGCTGGGCGGCCATGAATCTCCTCGCCCCCACCTACGAGATGTCCGCGCGCATCGCGGAACGCCTCGACCCCGGCATCGCCCTGATGGTCGGAGGCCACCACGCCAAGGCCATGCCCGACAGAGTCCTGGACGATCCGCGTATGGCCAACCTGCGGGCCCTCGTCCTCGGCGAAGGCGAGCTGCGGGTCGCCGCGCTACTGGAGGACGAGCAGCGGCGCCGTGAGCTGCCCGGGGTCCTCTGGCGGGACCGGCTGCTCGGCACCCGTGCGGCCGGCGTCCCGTCGGGCAGGCCGAACCCGCAGATGCTCGGCCCGGACATCAACGCCTTGCCGTACGTGAACCGCGCCTTCCTGCCCCAGGATCCGTACCGGGCCGCGCCGACGGAAACGGACCGCCGCCTCGCCGCCGACCGCTCCACCGGCCGGCTGAAGACGGCGGCAAGGGCCGGCCACCTGGAGGCGAACATCGTCGGGAGCCGCGGCTGCCCCTACAACTGCACCTTCTGCGGGGCCGCCGTCACCGCCAACCCCGACGTCACCATCCGCGTCCGGACCCCCGAGAACATCATCGGCGAGCTGGACCAGCTGCACGACGCGTACGGAGTGACCGCCTTCCGCTTCGTCGACGACCTGTTCCTCGGCGTGGGGCGGGTGATCGACGAACAGATGGAGGCCTTCACCCGGCACCGGATCGGCGAGCGCTACGTGTGGGACGCCACCGGCCGCATCAACGTCCTGGACCGGCTCGACGACCGCGCTCTCGACCGTCTCGTGCGGAACGGTCTCCGCGAGGTCGCCCTCGGGATCGAGTCGGGCAGCGACCGCGTCCTCCGAGCCATGGACAAGCGGATCGACGCGGCGATGACCGAACGCGTCACCCGCCGCCTGGTCGAGCACGGCATCGGCGTGAAGGGGTACTTCATCCTCGGCTTCCCGGGTGAGTCCCACGACGACATCGCGGCGACCGTCCACCACATCCGCACTCTCTGGGCCATAGCGGACAGGAACCCCGGGGACGTACGGGCCAGCGTGTTCGAGTTCCGCCCCTACCCCGGCACACCCGTCTGGACGACCCTGACCGGTGCCGGCCACGATCCGGAGAAGCTGCTCGCCTACGCGGACGTCGACCTCACCGGCGACGGTGCCGAGGAGTCCATGCGTCAGCGCGACGAGTTCAACTTCTCGGTCGGCATCCAGTTCAGCGACGTCCCCCTGGCCACGGTCCGCTCTACCCTCGCCACGCTCACCCGCGAGCAGTACGAACGCGGGCGGGCCGGTCAGGGAGCGGCGGCGTGACGCCGGGACGCGGGCGGTTCATCACGCTCGACGGTCCCAGCGGGGTCGGGAAGTCCACCACCGTCCAGGCTCTGCACGAAGAGCTGACGGCCCGGGGCGTGCCCGCGCACAGGACCGCGGAACCCACCACCAGCGACCTCGGCCGCTTCGTCTCCGCGCACTTCGGACGGATCCGCGGGCACGCCCTGGCCTGCCTGGTCGCGGCCGACCGCTACGAGCACGTCGAGCACGAGATCAAGCCGCGGCTGGGTGCCGGCGAGACCGTGATCACCGACCGGTACGTGGCCTCGACGCTCGTCATGCAGCAGCTCGACGGGGTGCCACTGAAGTTCCTGCTGGGCCTGAGCGCCAACGTCCTGATGCCGGATCTGGCGGTCGTTCTGACGGCGGATCCGGCCCTCATCGCCGAACGGATAGCCTCGCGCGGCCCCCGTAACCGGTTCCACCGGGATCCGACCGCTCCCGGGCGCGAGGTCCTCCTGTACGGGGCCGCGGCCCGGACCCTGACGGCCGCAGGAGTGAAGGTGCTCGTCGTCAACACCGGTGAAGCCACCCCGAGGGAGGTTGCTGCCTCAATCGCCGACGCGGCCCCCGATTCGCCGATAACGTCGGCTGCTTCACCGCAGTCGACACCATCCCAGGGACCATGACACCGGAACCACTCGCAGAACCCGTCATCGACACCCACGTCATCGTGCGTGAAGGCGACAAGCTGCTCTTCTCCCAGCGCGGCGGCCCGTACGGCTACGGCCGCTGGCACATGCCCTCGGGCAAGCTCGACCGGGGCGAGGCCCTGCGAACCGGGGCCGCCCGTGAACTGCTGGAGGAGACCGGTCTGACGGTCGACCCCGCCCACCTGCGGATGGTGCACGTGGTCCACCACCGGCAGAACGCCGAGATCGACCGCATCGGCTTCTTCTTCGAAGCGACCCGGTGGAGCGGGGACCCCGTCAACAGGGAACCGGAGAAGTGCCTCGGCCTCGAGTGGTTCAGCGTGCACGAGCTCCCCGAGGACATCATCGAATACCCGGAGAAGGGGCTCCGCGGCTACCTGGAGGGCACCGGCGCGCTCACGGAGCACGGCTGGGAGTAGGCCGCGGGCGGGGAGAGGCGGGGCCTGGTTCGCAGCGGCCGAGCCGGACACTCTGGCGTGCCAGGATCGTCGGCCGGCCACAGCCCCCGGCCCGGCGATGGACGGCTTCCGGCCCGCGTCGGTTCGGAGACGGCCAAGGTGTCCGTGCCAGGGCGGGGCGCAGGCTGCGGCCACTTCGGTGAAGGCAGCACGCGCCGTCCGTGGTGATCGCCATGCGTCACCGCCCAGGGGCGCAGCCACTGCAACGTGAAGTTCTCCCCTGGGCGGTGGCGTCACCGCATCGCAGATGGGCCAGGGCAGAGAGAGCCTGACGGTTGGCGGTCAGCCGACGCCATCGGGTCCCGGTCTCCCCTCGCCGGGCAGCAAGTCGTCCTGTCAGGCACCACAGGGTGCGACTGGACAGGTCGGTCGACGACGGGTGAGTAAGCACACGAAGCTCCTGGTGGCTACAGGCGATCTTGGTCGAGAACCCGTCTACCAGGAGCTTCGTCGTTCCACCGATCTGTCCAACACACGGCCGGCACACCGTCAGAACTTGTCGCCGTGGCCTATATGTCGGCGGGGCGTGTCGGTGGCTACCAGGTGCGGGCGGCCTCCCGCAGTCGTTCGCGGACGCGCAGCACGTCAGGATTCGTCTCGGCTCCGGGGCGCTGGAGCAGGAAGAGGGTGTTCAGGGGCGCCTCTTCCGGGTCGTACAGAAGGATCAGCCGGCCGGTGTCGAGGTCGTTCTGGCACAGGGAGCGGGGCAGGACGCTGTAGCCGGCGCCGGCGTTGACCGCGGAGAGGACGGCATAGAGGTTGGGGACGGTGACGGCGGCGCGAGCGGTGTGCTGCTTGCCGAAGATCGTTCGCCAGTAGCGGCGGATGATGGGCAGGTCCTCGGCGTAGGTGACCATCGGGACCTCGCGCAGGGCGGCGCACAGGTCGTCGGCTTGCGAGTGGCCGCCCGTGGGTGCGGCCCAGGTAGGGGCGGCGACCAGGACGTATTCCTCATCGGCGAGGGGAACGGACTTCCAAGTGCGGCCGCGTGGGTGCCGGGTGGCGATGACGAGGTCGTGGCGGCCGCCGCGCATCTCCTCGATGAGCGGTTCGGGCAGTCCCTGGGCCACTCGCAGCTGGACACCTTCACTGATGAGCGGGGCCAGGGCGGGCAGGACCCGGACACACAGCAGCTCCGAGGGCCCGGCCAGGTGCACCGGTCCGGCCGCGGCCGCGGTGTCCTCCAGGCCGGCGAGCGCGTCGAGCGGGGCGGCGATCTGTCCGGCGAGCTCGTGGGCGTAGGGGGTGGGGTCGACGCCGCGTGGGAGGCGGGTGAACAGCGCGCGGCCCATCTGCTGCTCCAGGGTGCGGATCTGCGCGGTCACCGTGGGCTGGGAGAGGCCGAGCCGGGGGGCGGCGGCGGTGAAGGAGCCGGTGCGGTGGACGGCCAGGAAGGTGCGCAGCAGATTGAGGTCCGCGTGCGGCGGAAGCTGCTTTCCAGCGGTGGCGGGCGTGGGGGTCTCCTGGTCCGCGGCGCGCGTCTGGTTCTTCATGACGGCAAGGATAGCGGCCACAGTCATCGGGATTCCGATAGTTGAAATTGGATTGCTTATTGGGATACCGATGGATTGTGGGTCTACCTTCGGAGACGTCACCGAGTGGTGGCATCCCCCACCGGCGGCGACGCTGAAGCCCGGGGGTTGAGGAACATCGGAACGAAAACTGGCGCTAAGCCTCGATCGGCCCTGGTGGGCGGCTGACGGTGCGTCGGTAGCGGGGCAGCTTTGAAGTCTTCCCCCAGATAACACCCCAATATCTGCGGTAACTTGATCCGTCACCTGTGGTGACGCTCTCCGGCCGCTACGTGAAGCGGCCCTGTTATCTGCGGCAAAGGGGAAAACGGTGCCCGCCGTCGTACAGCTGCCCGTCGGGAAGGCGTTGACCGTCCGCGCAGCGGCGGACGTGTTTCTCGACTCGCTCGGGAACCCGAACACGGTCCGGAACTACGGGATCGGGGTGGGCAAGACCGCCGAACGGCTCGGCGAGGCCCGGCCTCTGGCGTCGGTCGCGGACGACGAGATCGGTGAGGCCCTGGAACTGCTCTGGGGCACCGCGGCGGTGAACACGTGGAACTCCCGCCGGGCGGGGGTGCTGTCCTGGCTCGGCTGGTGCCGAGAGCGCGGCTATGAGGGGCCGACGGTCCCGGCCTGGGCGAAGCGCTTGGCGGTGCCGGACTCCGATACCCCGGCCCGCTCGAAGATGGCTGTCGACCGGCTGATCGCCCGCCGCGACGTCCATCTCCGGGAGAAGACGCTGTGGCGGATGCTCTACGAGACCGCCGGACGGGCGGAGGAGATCCTCGGCCTCAACATCGAGGAGCTGGACTTCGCCGGGCGCCGCTGCTCGGTTAAGGCGAAGGGCGCCCGGACCAAGGCCCGCCGCCGGGGCCAGGCGCGCGAGGACTACGTACTGGAGCCCGTGTACTGGGACGCCGGCACCGCCCGGCTCCTGCCCCGGCTCCTCAAGGGCCGATCCCGTGGGCCGGTGTTCGTCACTCACCGCCGCCCAGGTCCGGGCAAGGTCGTCAGCCCCCGCGACGTGTGCCCGGACACGGGCCTGGCCCGCCTGTCGTACGGGCAGGCTCGCGCGCTGCTCGACGAGCACACCGCCCTGCGCGGCCCGGGGACGGGCTGGGATCTGCACGAGTACCGACACTCTGCTCTGACCTACCTCGGAGAGCAGGGCGCCTCGCTGCTGATGCTGATGGCGAAGTCCCGGCACAAGAAGCCTGAGAATGTCCGTCGCTACTTCAAGCCCTCCCCGGAGGCGATCTCCGAGCTGACTAGCCTGCTTGCTCCTGGGGACGCCCGCCGTTGACCGCCTGGACCCCGGCGGGGCTGGCCGCGCGGGCGGGCCGTTCAGCGCGGAGTCACCCAGCCCGGTGCCCAGGTTCCGGCGGCGTCGTGGCCGGCCGCTGTGGCAGCGAGGTGGGCGCGGAGGGTGGCCAGCGCTGGGTGGGGGTTGTCGCGGTGCCAGAGGAGCGAGTGCGGGTAGATGGGCGTCGGGTCGGTCACCGAGATGCGGCGCAGGTCGTGGCCGGTGGGCCAGATAAGGCGGGTGTGCCCGCCCATGAAGGTGGCCAGGGCCGGGGTGTCGGAGATGGTGTCGAGGAGCGCGTCGGAGCCGAAGTTGGGGCCAGTCGCCTCGATGGTGAGGCCGAACTCGGCGACGAGGTCGTGGTAGTAGGCGGCCCACTCGGTACCGGGGACGATGCCGGGCATCCAGATCCGGTGCCCGGCGAGCTGAGCGACGGTCACCGACCGGGCGCCCGCCAGCGCGTGGACGGGGCCGGTGAGGAGCTGGAGCGGCTCGTCGAGCACCCGGACAGACTCGATGTCCTCGGGAAGGGGCTGGCCGGGCGCGGCGACGGCGCGGAAGGACGCATCGATCGCACCGGACCGGATGGCGGCGATGGCCGTCTCGATCTCGAACACCATCACCACGTCAAGGCCGATCTCGGGGTACGCGTGGTGGAAGCCGCGCATCAGGCCCGACTGCGCGCCGCGCGAAGCGATCACGTCGACGCGCAGCGGACGGCGGCCGGGGCGCACGGACGCGACCGCGCGCTCGGCGACGCGCAGCAGCTCACGTGCGTGGGGCAGGAACGCCTGCCCGTCGATGGTGAGCTCGGCGCCGCGGGGGGCGCGGGTGAACAACCGCACGCCGAGGCTGCGCTCCAGCGCGGCGATGCGCTTGGAGACAGCCTGCTGGGTGATCGACAGGTCGGCTGCGGCTTTCTGGAACTGGCCCGCTTCCGCAACGGCGACGAAGGTACGTACTGCTTCGAGATCCACGCCGACCCATCTTAGTGAACAACAGATGGTTGTGGACAACTGGCAGCGCAGTTGTTTGACCTGCTGTTGTGCTGCTCGCTTAGCTCTCACAGGTCAACGTCAGTTTGTTCAGGTGGGAGCGCTGCGCATGGTGGGCAGGAGACCGTTGGGCCGTCAGTTCGGCTGGCTGTGGACGGCATATGCGGTGAGCGCCTATGGATCCGGGCTGGGGTTCGGTGCATTGCCGCTGATCGCCGTGCTGGCGTTGCACGCCAGTCCCGCTGAGGTGTCCGCGCTGTCCGCGGTGGGGCCCGCGGTGGGCGCGCTGATCGCGCTGCCACTCGCGCCGTGGGTGGAGTTCCGGCGCAAGCGCCCAGTCATGATCACGATGGACCTGACCCGGTTCGCGGTCATGGCGACGATCCCGGTCGCCTATGCCTTCGACCGGCTCAGTTTCGTCCAGCTGCTCGTGATCTCGGCCGTGGTCGCCGCAGCCAAGATCGCCTTCAACGCGGCCAGCGGCGCCTACCTCAAGGCCCTCGTCCGGTCGGATGACCTGCTCGTGGCCAACGCGCGGTTCGAGTCCACGAACTGGAGCTCCATCGCGGTCGGGCCACCGCTGGGCGGGGCGGCGATCGGCTTGTTCGGGCCGGTCATCACCGTGGTGGCCGATGCGTTCAGCTACCTGCTCTCCGCGCTGTGCATCACTGCGATCCGCGGCCGAGAAGAAGCGCCGCAAACAACCGGCAAAAGCCCGGCCCGGGCGGGCGCATTGCTTGACGGCTGGCGACACATCATGGGGCATTCCGGCTTGCGAGCGCTCTACCTCAACCAAGTGCTCGTTGCCGGTCTGATCATGGCCACCGAGCCGCTGCTGGCCGTGCTCCTCCTTCGCCAGCTCGGGTTCTCGCCCTGGCAGTACGGCCTCGCCTTTGCTGCTCCCTGCGTCGGCGGACTCATCGGCTCGCGGCTGGCCCGCCGAGTTGTGGCCCGATACGGCCAGCACTGGGTCTTCCGGACCGTCGGCACCCTGCGCGCCATCTGGCTGATCGGCCTGGCCTTCGTGCGTCCCGGCGTCGTCGGCCTCGTCACCGTGATAGCCGTCGAGCTGGCGATCATTATCAACATGAGCCTGTACGCCCCGGTGCTCGCCACCTACCGGCTCGAACACACACCCAAGCATCTCGTCGCCCGCACCCTGTCGGCCTGGTCAATCGGCCAGCAGGCGTCCATCGCCATCCTCACCGCGCTCGCCGGGCTGCTCGCCGACGTCACCACCCCACGCACCGCTCTCACAGTCGCGGGACTGCTCATCCTGACCACTCCGCTCCTGCTTCCCCGACACGACCAGACGTCGCAACACGAGCCGGAACTGTCCCGCAGCCACTCATGACACACCGCAACTCGCCCCTGAAGCCCGCGGGCCGCAGCTGGTCCGCCGATGCACATCCGCGTCGACCAGACACACCATCAGCAAGGAGAACACTCGCGTGACCACTGCCCCCGCACTTGACCCCACGCACACCGCACTTCTCGTCATGGACTACCAACCCGCGGTCCTGGCCGTTCTGCCCGAAGACGGGGACCGCAAAGCCCTGCTCGATCGCGTGGCAGGGGCCATCGCCGACGTTCGCGCAAATGGCGGCACCATCGCCTACGTACGCGTCGGCTTCACCGAGGCCGACTGGGACGCGATCCCGGCCTCCAACAAGTCCTTCGCCCCGCTGGCCCAACACCGCGTCATGCACCACGAGGACCCTGCCACCGCCATCCACGAGCGCCTGGCTCCCCAGGACGGCGACATCACCGTGCGCAAGATCCGCTATGGCGGCATGTCCACTACCGACCTCGACCAGCAGCTGCGCGAGCGCGGCATCACCACTCTGGTCGTCTCCGGCATCAGTACCAGCGGCGTCGTCCTGTCCACCGTCATCGGCGCGGCCGACCTCGACTACCAGCTCTACGTCCTGTCCGACGGCGTCGCCGACCCAGACACCGAAGTCCACAACGTCCTGCTCCACAAAGTCTTCCCCTCACGGGCCCACATCATCGACACCGCCGAGCTGCACGCCTTGCTCCGGGGTGACTGACTCGAACCACGAGCCGATGCCACCCACGGCCGCCGCACCCCCAGTGCGGCGGCCTGCCCACACCCCAGTGCCGGCCCAGCAGCAGCCTGGGGCTCTCGCCGGCCGCCTACCGCACCCGCCGCCACGCCCTCCGCCAGTGTTACTACTCCCGGCACCCTACGAGCCGGTGACCAGTGCAAACGTCGCCGCCGGGACAGTCCCGGCGGCGACGGCCACCAGGTTCACACCTCTTCGGTCGCGTCCGGGTCGCGCAGCGGGCGCATACCGCCGGGCAGTTCGGGGAGCTGGAAGGAGTACCGGCCCAGCATGTTGATGTGCTGCCGTACGAATGGGGAGAGGCGGGCCACGTCCTCGTCGCGGACGTCGAAGCCGTCCGCGCGCAGCTGGTTGACCGCGGCGTCCATGTACCTGGTGTTGAAGAGGACGACGGCGTTGAGGACCAGGCCGAGCGCGCCGAGCTGGTCCTCCATGCCGTCCTGGTAGCGCTGGTAGAGCTGTCCGGAACGTCCGTGGAAGATCTTCCGGGCGAGCGCGTGGCGGCCCTCCTGGAGGTTGGCCTGCGCCTTGATCTGGCGGCGGTAGCCGGGCTCATCGGCCAGGCGCAGGATGTGCAGGGATTTGGCGATCCGCCCGTAGTGCGCGATCGCGTCCCCCAGCGGGGTCGGCCGCCCGTCCCGCGACAGCATCCGGATCACGTCGTACGCGCGGACTGCGCCGGTGTGGATGGAGCCGATGATCCGCAGGATGTCCTCCCACTGGCGCTCGATCCGGGCGAGGTCGACCCGGCCGCGGGCGGCGTCGGTGAAGGCGCCGTAGTCGGCGGTGCGGTCGATGCGCCACATCTTCTGGTCCGGCAGGTCGGCGAGCTGCGGCGCGTACGCGAACCCGGCCAGGGTGAGGAGTCCGAAGACGATGTCGCTGTACGAGGCGGTGTCCGTGACGATCGTCTCCGGGCGCTTGCCGCCGTCCCGGTCGTAGAGGACGTCCAGCACGTACAGCGAGTCGCGTGGGGTGCCAGCCACCACCTTCCCTCCCAGTCCCGCCGCCTGGTCGTTGATCATGTTCAGCCACGTCGCGCCGCCCCGGCGCCCGAAGTACTTGGGGTTGGGGCGGGCGTAGACCGACGGGACGGGGACGACGAACCGCATCCCGTCGACCGAGGCGACCAGACCCCCGCCCCACACCTGCGAGAGGGGGATGGACGCCTGGTGCTCGATGAGCGTGGCGTTCGCGGCCCGGTAGGTGGCCAGCCGCAGATACGTCTGGTCGACGTGCGACAGCCGTCCGTACTTCAGCGCCTCCGCGCCGCCGATGACCGGCGTGTAGCCGACGTTGCAGCCGTGCGCGACCAGCAGCGCGGCGACCGTCACGTGCAGGTCCTTGAGCCGGGCCTCGCCGCCGGTGATCGAGGTGAACGCCTGGTCGGCGCCGGTCCACGAGAACACCTCCAGCAGGACCTCCGGCAGGTCGACGCGGGGCATCATCGCCTCCACCGCCTTCCGCAGGTCGAGCAGGGAGGCCGGTTCGGGCTCCGGCTCCAGAGCCGCGAAGTGCAGGCGGCCGTCGTCGTCGAACACGATCTGGGAGTTCGCCGGCACCCGCCCGGCGACCTCCCGGTACGTGCCGTCGAGCAGCGCGGCCCGCGCCGCCAGGTGCTCGCCCGGCTCGCCGGGCAGGTTCAGGGAAGCCAGCACGGTCGGGCGGACCTGCTCCCACGCCTCGCCGTCCAGCAGCTTCGCCCGCGGGTCACCCCACTTCGAGGAGTTCTTCGCGAACACCTCCCGCCGGCGCAGCAGCCGATGGAAGGACTCCAGCACGCAGAACACGTACGCCTTCCAGTCCACCGTGCCCGCCTCCAGGTGCGGCGCGCTCAGGACCAGCCGCTTCCACGAGCCCACCAGCAGGGACGTGTCGATCTCGTCGGGGCCGACCTTCTTGCGCCCCATCAGATCGGGCAGCGACTTCAGCGCCTTGAGGACCGGCAGGCCCTCCGGGGTGGCCCCGAAGTCGACGACCTGGACAAGGAGCGCCAGGAACGGCCGCACGGTGGGGAACCGGGTGACCAGCAGCGACCGCCATGCCTCGTCCGCGTCCGAATCGATCGGCGGCGCCAGCTCGAACAACGCGGCGATCGCGGCGGCCAGCTCCTCGCGCGGCACCACCTCCTCGATCCGCTCCCACATCGCCGTCAGCGTCGCCACCTCCGGCGGACTGATCTCCCCAGACTCGGTGTCGACCTGCTCGCTCGTGGTGTCGAACACGACCCGGAACGCGGTCGCCAGCCTGATCCCGGCCCGCTCCATCCTCGGCAGCGTCTTCAGCTTCTGCTTCGCCGTCTCCCGCTCCGCCCGCGCGAGCAGCCTCGTCGCGATCAGCACCTCCAGCAGATCCAGCGCGTCGTCGACCGCCCTGCTCGTCAGGTAGACCGCCGTGGCCAGCAGGGTGGCCAGGCGCCGCGAGTCGCCGTGGCGCCGCAACAGGGACGCCTTGCCGTCCACGCCGTACCTCGACAGCTCCGCCAGTCGCCGCGGCGGTATCCCGGACACGTCCAGCTCACCCATCCCGAACGCATCGATCTCCGCCGCCCGCTCAAGCGCCCACTTCATCTGCGGCCCGGAGATCCGCACCGGGCCGCGCCGCAACCGGTCCAGCTCCGACACCCGCGCGCCGGGCGGCACGGTCAGCAGGGAGTCGAGCACCGCCCGCTGACCGATGCTCAGCAGCCCGTAGAGGCTGTCCCACAGCCGCTGGTTCGCCGCCTCCCGCACCGAGGCGACCAATCGCGCGAGCGTCGTCACGCCGGGCAGCAGCACCCGCCGCTCACGCAGCCACCCCACCGACGCGTCGAACAGAGCCTTCGGGCCCTCCCCGGTCGTCCAGGCCCGCGCGTCCACCCACACCCGCAGCTCGGCTTCCGCCTCGGCGAACTCCGTGTACTCCAGCAGTTCGCGCAGCTCCCACACGTGCTCGAACCGGGTCTTCCACCGCTGTTCCCCGTACGCCTTCAGAACAGACGAGTCCTCGATGCCGAGCTGCTGGGCGAGGTAGTCGACGACCTCGGCCGGCACGTCGGTCGGGTCGTCCAGGAACACCCCGAGATAGCGCGCGGTCGTCAGCTGGACCGCGAAGCCCAGCCGGTTGTGGGACCGCCGCTTCGCCTCGATCAGCTCCCGGTCCGCGTCGTCCAGGAAGAAGAACCGCTCCAACTCCGTACGGGACGGTGCCCCGTCAAACGCCGCGTACGCGGCGGCTTGCGCATCCGTCAGAAACTCGACCGGCACCCCGGACCTCCACACAGTCAATGATCAACACGACTGCCGAAGGTTCCGCCTCCACCAAAGCCCAGGTCAAAGCGCTCTCAGGCGTGCGATGGGCTTAGCGCCAGTTTTCGTTCCGATGTTCCTCAACCCCCAGCCCTCACCTGTGAAAGGCACCCCGATGACCACGCAGAACGCGATCACCTGGCCCGAGCACTACCTTCCCGGCACCGGCGACAACTTCGTCTCCAACGAAGTCATCGTGCCCGGCCCCACCGCTGCCCGGGTCTGGCGCTTGCTGACCGACACCTCCCAGTGGGAGGGCTACTACGACAACGTCGCCGACATCTCCTTCCCCGAAGGCGGCGGCCCGGTCCTCACGGACGGCCTCGTCTTCAGCTTCGGAACCTTCGGCTTCCCGCCTCTGGCCGCGCTCGTCACGGAGTTCCAGGCCCCTGCCGACGGTGTTCCCGGCCGCCTGTCGTGGACTGCGAAGCAGGACGGCAGCCCGGAGGAGAAGCTCGACGTGCTGCACGCCTGGCTGGTCGAGGACCTGCCCGGCGGCCGGGTCCGCGTCCTCACCCAGGAATCACAGATCGGACAGCCGGCCGCCGACCTGGCCGACGAGCGCCCGAACCCGATGCTCAACGGCCACCAGGCATGGCTGGACGGGCTGATCAGCGCCGCCCGCGCCTGACCCGGCCCCAGCCGTATCCCGAAGGAAGACAACCGTCATGACCGCCAAGCTCACCGTAAGCGTCCTGGGTACCGGCATCATGGGCGCGGCGATGGCCCGTAACCTCGCCCGAGCCGGGCACACCGTCCGCGCCTGGAACCGCAGCCGCGCCAGGCCGAGCCACTGACCGCCGACCACGCCCAGGAGGACCTGGCCGCCGCGTACTACGCGGGCCTCGGCGAGCAGCAGGCCGCCTGACCGGCCGAGGACATCGCCACGCGGGTTCAGCCCTCACCCTCGTCGTCCTCGGCGGTGTCCGGGCCCCGGAAGGGTCGCAGGCCCTGGCCGGGGATGCTGGCGATGATGTTGAACAGGTAGCGGCCCAGGAAGTTGATGTGCCGGTCCTTGAGCGGGGAAAGCCGGGCGACGTCCTCGTCCTTGATCTCATGCCCCGCCGCGCGCAGCCGCGCGACGGCAGCGTCCAGGTAGCGGGTGTTCCAGAGGACTACGGCGTTCAGGACCAGGCCGAGGGCTGCGAGCTGCTGGTCCTATCCGAACTAGCCCAGCCGACGGCCGGCAGGGGGTACGCACAGGTCGAGTCACTGAAAGTAATTGTCTGAAATCGTGGAGCCTTGGAGTGTCCGGGCGTGTCGCGCGCCGCTGCGTTCTGCACGGTCACCCGTGACAAGGCGCCCAGGACCAGGCGACAATCCCGCATATGGATGACGCGTTCACACTCCTTCGGCAAGCCGTTGGCGTACTGCCGGAGGACGCCATGGCAGAGAACGGCCAGACGGTTGGAGATGTTCGCAAGGAGATCGAGCTCCAGGAGTGGGAGACGGCGCTCGATGTGCTCATCGAGATCGCGGATGTCCATCCGGTATCCATCACCTTCTGGGAGATGCTCTCCGAGGCTGCCCGGCAGATGATGCTCGACCGCAGCCGCCGTTGGTGCGAGTGGCGGAGCTGGGAAGTCAAACACGGCACGATCCGTGCCACCTTGGCCCTCCTGGGAGCCGGCGAGGGCGGACGCCAAAGTGCCTTCTCAGGGGACGGCCGGCTCAGACCTCTGTGGGACATCAGTCACCGCACCGCCGACGGACGGCAAGATCTGAACATCGCGCGGGTCTGGGTGGAGTTCGAGCCGCAGCTTGGCCCTGGAGAGACAGCCGACGTTCGCCTGGCTCCCCTGCAGCCCGAGCAATGGCGGCATCTGAAGCCCGGTGACGTGATCACCATGCACGAGGCCCAACCGGCCGCTGGCATCGCCGAAATCATCGAGGTCCTGCCGCCTCGTGCCTGAGACCAGGGCGGCCAGGGGCGAAGGGCCCGTGGTCAGACGGCTGTCAGCCGCTGTCAGGGCTGCCGGTGGCGCAAGCCGCATAACTCGTGTTCAGGATTCGAGGTCAAGGCCCCTGCACGGAAGATCGATGCAATGCCGTGCTCACCGCATTTCGCCCGCAACTCACAGATTGCTCAGTAGTCACACCGCGTGGTGACTTAAGACTTTTTCCTGATGGTCAGGAGTGGTGATCTCCGTTCGGTGATGCGCCTCAAGCGTTCTGGAGGAGCCGGGGCGGGGTGACGGAGAGCCGGTCGCGGCCGCTGGTTCCGCGGGTCGGACGGCGAGTCATCAGGGTGACTCCGCTGGACAATCACCCACCTATAATTTCCCTTGTACGTGGCTGCTGCGCTGGGAGGGATCATGGAGAACGAGGGGGATGGGCGTCCGCTGCTCCTGCTCGATGTGGACGGCCCTCTGAATCCGTACGCTGCCGCGCCGCAGAGGCGGCCGGCGGGGTACAGCACCCACCGCATGCGCCCGACCGGGTGGGAGAATCCGTGGGACAAACCCTTGCGGGTATGGCTCAACCATGGCCACGGGGCAGACCTCCTGGCGTTGCCCTACGAGCTGGTGTGGGCCACGACGTGGAAGGACGAGGCGAACGAGTGGATCGGCCCGCACCTCGGCCTGCCCGCGCTTCCCTTCGTCGACTGGGCCACCATGACACCGCAGCAGGGCACCCGACTGCACTGGAAGACACAGGCGTTGGTCGCGTACGCCAAGGGTCGTCGGTTCGCATGGGTGGACGATGAGCTCGGCCCGGAAGACCGGGAGTGGGTCCGTAAGAACCACGATGCTCCGGCGCTCCTGCATTGGGTGGACCCGCGCGTGGGTCTCCTGCCGGACGACTTCGGGGCACTCGCGAAGTGGGCAGCGAACCAGGAGCAGGTGACAGCGTGATGGAACACGAGGCCGACGCGGAGGTGGTGGACGCGGAGCTGGTGGAGGAGGGCCATCTCCCCGCAGCGATCCAGCCTCGTCCGGCGGCCCGCCCGGTGGTCGACCGGCACACCATTCTCTATCCCGGTCAGGGGCTCCCCACCGAGGCCGACCAGCCGACGTACACCGAGCGGGACCTGTACGTCTCCGAGCAGACCGCCGAGCGGCTGGAGAACCAGTCCGCGCCGAAGAACACCAGCGCCAACTACCAGTCCCAGCGCGGCAAGTTCGCCGCCTGGTGCTCCGACGAAGGCCGTGTCGCCCGGCCGTGCACCACCGCCACCTACGTCGAGTACGTCGCGCACCTCATCGAGCTGGGGCGCTCCCCGAACGCCATCAACGCCGCCATGTCCGCGATCCGCACCTGGATGCCGGAGGACCAGAAGCCCGGCACGAAGCAGGCCCGGGGCATGCTCAACGAGTACAAGAAGACATGGGCGAAGCGCACCGCGGTCCGTAAGGCGCCTCCGATCACGGACGAGTTGCTGCGGGCCATGGTCGCCACGTGCGATCTGCGGACCATCGCGGGGCGTCGCGACCGGTGCATGCTGCTCCTCGGCCGGGGCGCCCTCAACCGCAGGATCGAGCTCGCCGATCTGTCCATCGCCGACGTCGCGGTCGACGACGACTTCGTCACCCTGCACATCCGGTCCTCCAAGACCGACCAGGAGGCCAAGGGCGAGCACACCGACATCCCCGCCGAGGACGACCCGCTCCTGGACCCCGTCGCAGCCGTACGGGGCTGGCTCACCGCCCTCCACCACCTCGGCGTCCGCGAGGGCGCGTTCTTCCGGGCCCTGACCTCCCGCGGCACCCTGCAGAACCGGGCCGTCGCGAAGGAACGCGGGGACTACGTCACCGGGGACGCCATCAACGACTGGGTCCGCAGCCGCGCCCACAAGGCCGGCGCCAAGAACTGGCAGCAGATCACCGCCCACGGGCTGCGCCGCGGCGGAGCCCAGGCCATCGCGGAGGCCGGCGGTGATCCCACGAAGCAGGGCCGATGGAAACCGGGCTCGGCCGTCGTGAAGCGGGAGTACCTGGACCGTGCCCAGTCCAGAGCGGAGAATCCGTGGCTCAAGGTGCAGGCGAAGCGGCGCGAGAACTGAGGTGGCCGAAGCCCCAAGCCGGACAGAACGTCGACGTCAGGGCGTGCATGTTCGGCTCGCGCCGACCGGGCGGACGCCCGGCAAACAAGTCAGCGCATTCTGCACTCGCCCTGCGACCAGGAGGTAGCCCGCATCTCTGCCCCGGACACAAGTCCAAGTCCCGCCGGAGCTGACAAGAAGTGGGCAGACAGGCTTCACCGAGGCGGACCGGCGGGGGCTGTCGCCGCTGTTCTGGACCCATGTGAACTGTATGGCCGGTTTGAAGTGGATATGAACAGCCGTCTCGACCTGGATCTTGCGGCCACCAGGGCCGCAGTGCCCGGCCCTCGAAGTTCACAAGGCGAGTCAGCCGGCGCTCCGAGCTGGGCTGACGAGGACGCCGTCGATCTCGATGACGACGCCATGGACTGAAACCGCACCCACCGTCACCGCCTCAACCGCGGCGACCGGACCGCGAACAACGCCCTGCACACCATGGGCTGAACAAGAAGGAATCACGCGCTGCCTCAAGCGATTCGTCGCCCGCGAGGTCTACGGCCCGCGTGAGCAGAATGGCGATCTATCCCCTACCGCGTGGGCAATGCACGTGATGTTCTTGCGTCGAACATTCGTACCCTTCAAGGGGGATAGTTGAGACGCACACGCATAACGACGGCGCTGCGCTGCATGGCAGCCGGCGCCGTCCTCGCTGTTCTGGCCGGGGCGTCACCCGCTTTAGCTGCCGAGCCTGATTCACTGGCCGCGCCCCCGAAGGTCCACGGCCCGGAAGCACAAATGTCGATCATGGCTGGGTCGCGGCCGGTGTCGGGCACGGCCCCGTCGGCTGGGCCGAGGTTCACCAAGTCGGGCACTCAGTGGCGGGTGATCGCCCCGGAGGCCGTGCTGCGTAACACGGTGACCGACCCTGACGGGGACACGTCGACGCTGACGTTCGAGGTGTGGACCGTCAAGGCGGACGGCACTCCGGACGCCAAGGTCAAGCTGACCGATGCCAACCCCTACGGTGTCCTGGTGTCGCCGTATGTGGCGTCGGGGTCGCTGGCCAGTGTCAAGGTCGACTACGGGTTCCTCAAGCCCCGCACGCAGTACATGTTCCACACCAACGCCTTCGACGGCAGCCTGTACGAGACGGACTGGTCGCCTTGGACGAAGTTCACCATCGAGCCGTACGCGACGTTCCCGGTGGCGCAGTCGACGTCGGGGATCGACCCGGTGGCGCAGACAACGGTGGAGTTCACCCGCACGGATCCGGACGGGTCTGCCACCGTCGCCCCGCCGTCCGCGATCTCGGAGCCGACCCTCTCGGACTTCGCCAAGGATGAATGTTCCAAGCCGGACAAGCAGGACCGGCGGGTGTGCTTCACGCTCGACAAGAGCACCAAGGACAAGGCGAAGCAGTCCAAGGCGCCCAAACCCGGCAAGACCAGGGAGACGACGCAGACTTTCACTGATGCCTCTGCTGAGGCTTTGGCCGGGTCCCCGACTCCGGGCGGCAATGACGCGGTGGACCTGGTCGACTGGTGCACCAACGCCGCCGACGGCCTGGACTACATGAACCGCACTGAAGCCTGCCTGAAGGACTTGGGCGAAGGCGAGCTGTGGTTCTTCGACTCAGACCCGCAGATGCCGGCCATTGGGCGCGGTACGTTCCTGTTCGAGCAACGCATGAAGACGTACCGTAACAAGTCGGAGAGCGGCAGCGACTTCGCTGAGTTCGATCAGCAGTTGGTCATCATCCCCACCTACATCGACCCCGCCCTCCAAGGCGTCACGATGAAGTGGAACGTCGCCTCGTCCTGCTCGTCGTGTGATGTCGCGCCGATCCAGTGGACCGACGACGGCGCCAACCCGACCGTGGGCGCGCACTGGACGTACGACCCGACGAGCGACTACTCCGGCCGGTGGGGCACCGTCGTGACCCGGTGGACCGGCACGGGGAAGGAACAGATCGACCTGGACTGGACAATCACCGCCAGCGTCGACGCCAGCAACTCCGTCGACGCCACGGCCGACTTCGGAAGCAGCGGCGGCAGCGTGCTACGCGAACTGGCTCCCCGCTGCGACGACATCACCCGTGGCGCAGTCACACCGGGCTGCGTGTTCCCGTTCTTCAAGCCGACGTTCACCGTCGACACCAACCTCTACCCGGCAGCCGGCGCCTACTACTGGGTCATGCAGGAACGCATGCCCGACCACGCCGGATCGAAGAAGTGGGACAGCCTGCTCCACTACCTCGGCCCGGACACCACGGTGAAGAACCCGTCCACCGGCGCGGCCTGGTCCTCGGACGACAGCCGGAAGGTGGTGTGCCCGACCACGTGGACCAAGCACCCCGCCGACCCGATCGTGGGCAACACCGACTGCGACGAGTACGCCCCCGCGTCCACCCACGAGAGCGGCGGATTCCCTGGCGGCGTCAATCAGGTCACGGACGGCAGCAAGTGCGCCCAGCTGTACACGGACTGGGCGTTCAACGGCGTCGGCGACGGGTCGACGTCGTTCGGCCTGTTCGCTGACACCCGCACCGCGACCAACGGCCCCACCGGCACCGAACACTGCGGACGGGCGGCGATCGACTCCGCGCAGAACCAGGGCGCGTTCAGCAAGCTCCAGCCCAGCGTGTGGCGGCTGCTGGACGATGACGGGTTCTTCGTCGAAACCCCCGGCTTCAACCACTGCTCGGGGACGGCGACGACCTGCATCTGGCGTAAGGTCTAGCACCGCCTAGCCCTCGGACAGGGCAAAAGAAGGGGGCGGCCAGGTCATCACACCTGTCCGCCCCCTTCCGCGTTCCCGTACGTCAGCCGGTGAACCGCTCCCACAGGGCAGCCTCATCCGCGGCAAGCGGCGGCCCCCACACCAGCCTGCCGCCGATCAGCCCCGGCAGGTAGCCGGTGGCCAGCTGCGGATTCTCCAGCTTGTCGGCCATCTCCTCCAGCAGCATGCTCAACGTCTGGTCCCCGACAGCCCGCACGGACGTGTCGTCCCAGTGCCCGACCTTGCCCGTCTCGGCGTCGACGAACAGGCCATAGCTGGTGTCGGTCACCGACCATGAGCAGAACGGAATCCATGACGGCTTCCATACCGTCTCGTCTTCAATGCCCCACCCGACTCCTAGCTCCCGCTGGTTTCCCCTGTGCCACCGGTAGGACGTGGCCACCGTGCCCAGCGGCATCAGCGCCCAGCCGTAGTCGGGCATCACGCCCGCCCCCGGGGTGTCCTTGCCTCCCGCGCACAGCAGCCACAACGCCCGCAACTCCACGGGTACACGTACCCCAAGTGAATGCTCCAGCGAGGCGATCTCGTACGTGGACGCGCCGGGCAGCAGCGCCGCACGGGTAGCCGGTGCGTGCTGCTCAAGCCAGCTGATGATCCGTCGCCATGCCTCGGTCACCTGTCGCGTGGCGATCTGCTGCATGCGGGGATCCGGCACGGCCGCGGGGGCCTGCTCGTCGCCGGCGTCGGGGAGCGGCCCGGTCGCCTCGATGTCTCGTATCTCGAGCCGGTCTACGTCCAGCAGGGGCGGACCGAAGGCGTAGCGCACGATCAGGGGCGGGCACGCATCGAAGGTGTCGCTGTCGATCATCGCCGCGTACAGGCCGAGCCTGCCGGCGCGCTCGCCAAGGCGTGGATCGTCGGCCAGCTGCCGGGCCAGGGTCTTGACCGCGTACAGGACACCGTCGCCGAGCTCGGTGCAGCGAGCGCGTATGTGGTCGGGCAGGTCAACATTGACGGTCACTGGGAAGCATGCTCCTTGCGTAGGGCTCGGGCGTACCGCTGGGCGCGTTCGGCCGTTTCCGCCAGGGTGGGTTGCTGTGCCTCGCGGGAGATGAGCTCATGAGAGTGAAGTTCCCCCGCAAGCTGGACAGCAGGTGCTGAAGTCGGAGCTCAGGACACGTCCCGGCCGATCCAGCGGTCCCGGAACCAGGTCAGAGTCTCAGCGAGCGCGTCGCGGTTCCCGTCCTTCTCCAGCAAGACCAACCGGAAGTTGGGACGTAAGTCCAGCTTCCCCTCCGGGATGTCGACGCCGTCCAAACCGTTGACGCGGCCGAGGAGCTCCGCGCGCAGCAGGCGGTCGGTGAAGGGCTCGCGGGTGGCGAGGTACTGGAAGACCACCTCCGCCGAACCACCGCGTCCACCACCGGGGTAGAGCACCAGCGGCCAGATCCCGGCGCCGGGAAGACCTGCCGCACCCAGCATCAGGAAGGCGCTGGTAGTGACTTGGCCGGCCCCATAGCCGACCCAGCCGCCCAGCTCCTCCCACCGGGCGAGGAGAGTACGCACCGCGCCCACGGTCTCGGGGGTATCGTCCGCGGCGAGCTGGCGGAAGAACCGCTCGGCCCGGGTTTCCTCCTCTGGCTCCGCTCCGTCGCGCCCCGCCGCCACCGCGCCCTCCGAAGACTGCTCCTGGTCGGGACCGGCCAGCAGCAGTGCCAGATCGGTGCTGGTCAAGCGTTGCGCCGGGTCCGCGGCCCCGGTCTGGGTGAAGTGGATGCCGTCGGCGCTCAGTCGCGCCCGTACGTCCTCACCCTCCGGCTGCGGGCCGGCCCAGCGAAAGCCGTCGGCGATCCGGCCCTCCGCGTTGAGGACGCGGTAGGCCTGCACGACGCCCGCGGTCTGGGCAAGGTGGTTGCCCACCGCCTGGGCGCCGGAGCCGATGTACGCGGCGAGGTCACCGTACGACGTCCAGGTGCCGTGCGGCAGGGCGGCGAGGACCTGGTGGACGAGCTGCCAGTCGCGGCTCCGCTCGGCTCGGCCCACCCCGCGCAGCGGGGACGGCCACAGCGCGAGCGCCCGCTCGGCCATCTCGTCGGCGCGGGCGCCGATCTCGCGGGCGCCCCAGCGGTCGGTGGCGGCGATGCGGCGGTTCATCTCCAGGTGGCTGCTGTGCAGCAGGTCCTGCTTGCGGTCGAAGGGGTGGTTGGAGAGCTCGGAATTCTGAGCGGTGAGGGTCAGGTTGCCCAAGGTGTGCTGGAGTCGGGCGTGCACGTCCTGTGGGGTCTCGCCGTCGGTGGCGTCCTCGGCGAGAACTTGGAGCCAGTCGTCGCCCGCCGACTGCGGCAGGACGTGCTCGATGGTGAGTTTCGCGGCGGCGAAGTCCACAGGCTCGGGGTGGTCGTAGCTCTCCTCCAGCCGCTGGAGGACCAGTTTGCGCTGCTCCGGCCGGCCGTACAGGTAGAAGGGCGCAGTCCTGAACTTCTCGCGCAGTTCGTCGTCGTCGGGCCAGTAGCGGTTGCTGGCGGAGAGGAGCTGACGCAGCCCGTCGGCGACGGGGACGTCCAGCGGAAGCTGGGCGGGAACCGACTGGAAGATCCGGCTGAGGTTGTTCGGCGGTACGCGACACACGGTGCGGCGTACCAGAAAGCTCTCGATGTACGACAGGGCGCGGGCCGTCTCCGCCGAGTCGGTCTCTCCACGTTCGCGGCGGTCGAGCAGCACCATCAGCGCCGGGTACGTAGCTGCGGCCTCCCAGGCCTCGAGCCGGCGAAGGTGGGCACGGACGGCCGGATCGCCCTCCTCGTCGGGGCGGACCACCTTACGGAAGTGCATGGACCGCCGGTGCAGTTCTTTCACGTACACCTCGATGTCCGCTTCCCTGACCTCGGTCTGCTCGAAACGGTGCTGCTGAGCCGCGTACAGGTCCTGGCGGCGGACCCGGTCATCGCCGTCAAGCACGAGCTGCAGCCACATGAGCTGTTCGAGCTCTCTGTTGCTCAGGCTTGCCTGGAGCGGCAGCCAGTACGTCTCGTAGACCAGTTCGCCACGGGTCGGCAGCCGCATGAAGAGGTAGTTGCGCAGCAGGTCGGCCTGGCTAAGCTTGAGACCGGTGTTGTTGAGGGACTCGAAGATGCGGTGGACGTTGTCACCAGCCTCGGCGGTCACCGCGACCAGGGTGAGCCGGGAGGTGATCGCCTGCTCGATCCGGAGGACGTCCTGCGGGTCGGCGGGGTCCTCCGCCTCGACGAGCTTGCGGCGGAAGAAGCGGTAGGCGACAGAAACGTTGTCCCCCGCCGCCTGCCCCTCGTGGGTGCCTCGGATGTGCGCGGCGTAGTTCGGCCGGTCGGCCTGGGTGGGCAGGAGACGGAACCGGTCGTTCTCGTTCTTCCGCTTGTTGATCAGGTATTCCTCGTCAATCCGCTCGGCCTCGTCCGGCCGACTCTGGGCGAGGTGGTCCCGGATGGCGGCAAGTGCGAGGGAGATCGTGGTCAGCCGCTGCTGGCCGTCGACCACCAGCCAGCGAGGGAACGTCGCCTCGTTATGCGGGGACGGGGCAAGCACCACGGAGCCGAGGAAGTGCGCGCTCGCTTTCTCCCCGGTCTCCAGCAGGTCCACCTGATCGAGGATGTCGCTCCACAGCTGAGCCAACTGCTTCTCTGTCCAGGAGTACGTCCGCTGGTAGAGCGGCACCTGGAACTGTTGAGCCCGCCCCTGCACGAGGTCGGCGAACAGCGTCTCTTTGGCCTGCACAGTGGTACCCGCTCCCCTTGGATTCCCTCGACCCCACGCCCATACGCCCCGCACAGTGGTGCCTGGAGGACCGACAATAGGGCGTGCCACCGACGCTCTTCCGCAAAAACGATCGGCCCCGGAACGGTTCACCTCGCGGCCCAGCTGCGGCCACCGCTCCGGATGCCGCGCGATGTCGACGAGACCCGATACCCCGCCCATACGTGGGCTCCGTCCGTCCTTACGGTCCCTGCTGCGCCGGCACCGACGCAGTGGCCGTTGACGGAGTCGACTCACGCCGGTCTGGTGCTGCAGCCATCGCGTGGACCAACGTCGAAAGGATCTCCCCCCGCTGCTCCTGTGACAGATCAGCGTCCGCCACAAGGCGCTCCGCCGCGAGATAGCGGGACAATTCCAGGGGTTGATCAAAATAGCCACGCAGATGACTTGCCGCCGCCTCCTGCGACCGGATGAACGTCTTGCTCACAAATCCAGCCAGAGCGGCAGCAACGACTCCGAGCCCACCTGCCACGATCGCCCCGGCGGTCGAACTGGTACGCACCGCCAGGCCAGCGAACACAATAAGAAGCGCGAAACCGGCCCACATCGACCTCTGCGCATTCCGGAAGGACGTCTCCGCCTGCCCAGTGGCGATGTCATGGTAGAGGCCGAGGCGCGCATGAGTGGTTTGCCACAACTCAGGAAGCGCAAGGCTCCCGGAGCCCAGCGGCTCGTCAGACTTGGGTTGTCGGGCCTCCCTGGACTCACGCTCGTTCCGCGAGATCAGATCTCTTTCGGCCTGCGCGATGTCCTCTTTCGCTACCTCGGCGGCGACTTGACCGGCCGCAGCGCTGGTGGCGTACACAGCATCCGCGGTACCCAGGTGCTGGTGTCGCAGCGCCTCGGCGAGGCGATCCTCGGCCTGATTCAGGCGATGCCGGCTTTCGCCGACCTTCGCCCTCTTCTTACGGGACTGCTCACGCGAGATGCTGACCCCGACGACGATACCCACCGCGACAACGAGAGCAGCCCCCACAACCTCAATAGTTTCCGACGGCCCTAAGTAGACCCATAAGAACGCGACGGAACCAATCAGTCCCGCTGCAGCAAGGGCGGTTTCTCCCAAGACGCTAGGCATACGTAATCCCGGGCGGCCGCCACGTCGCGCTCTGGGTGGCTCATCTCTACTGCTGGTCGGCATGGCTCAAGAGCATGCCCCGAGTCAAGTACTGCGTCCACCGATTCAGGTACATAGGCGATAGCGCGCCAGCCGTACCACCGGTCACTGGGCGGACGCCAGCGATCAGGCGCCGCCCCTAGTCATTCGGCTGCCCCCTGCTGAAACTCGTGGCGCTCGTCGAGTGCGGCACCCAAGCCCTGCTCGGCGCGGCTTTCGGCCCGGACACCACCGGCGAACTCGGCTACGCACGCCGTCTGCTGCCCCACCTGGACACTTCGATGGTGCTGCTGGCCGACGCCTACTACGACGCATACGACTTCTGGAGGCAGTGACCGGCACCGGCGCGTCCTTCCTGCTGCGCTCGACCCGCAAGCGACGCCCGACGGTACGCCGCCCACGATCTGATCACGTTGTATCACCGCAGGTGGCAGGCGCAGACCTGTTACTTCTCGCTAATATCCACGATCCTCGGCGGGCGGGTGCTGCGCTCGCGGACGGTCCCCGGCATCGAACAGGAGGTCTATGCCCTGCTGACGGCCGATGGTGCGGACCGCCGACGCCCTGGTCACCGCTCGGCCGGGCCTGTTGGCGGAGCGCGTCAGCATGATCGTACTGCTCAACGCTTCGCCGACCGAAGTCATGACGTTGACACGCGGGACCCGATCGAAGCGGTCCCGGTGTGCGGCGGCCCGCCCACCAGGCTGTCGTGGAAGCCCGCGCGGCCAACCGAGGCGCACGACAGAGGTCAGGCGGTCCGCAGGCCGGCCGCCGCTGCCATCTCCCGAACGCCGGTGGTGCGCGGGTGGCGGGCGTAGACCTCAGCCGCGATCTGTCGGATGGCAGGGCGGTCACGCAGCTCGCTCGGGGAGACGCGGGCTGCGGAAAGGAGCTCGGTGGCCGTTTGCTCGGGCTTGCCCCACTGCCACCAGGCCCGGGCCAGGTCCGTGTGCATCCTGCCCCGGCGCTCCGCGGTCTTGAACTGTCCCGGCCGCAGTCCTCGGCCGGCTTCGAGCGCCGAGCCCGCATCTCCCAGGGCCCAGTGCACGCTGACCGCGTACAGGTCTACGGATGCGGGGGTGACGGGAAACAGCCGTCCCCTTGGGGCCTCGCCAGGCAGGTCTCGGGCGGCCCGGGACGCCTCGCGAATGAGGCTGAGAGCCTGCGGCCGGTCCCCGGCAACCGCTGCGGTGTACGAGGTCGTACAGAGCATCTGCGCGTAGGCCGAGGCATGCGCGTCGTTCCTCAATCCGGTCGCCTCCACGTTGGCGACCGCGTCGAGAATGAGGCGGTGCGCGGCGGCGGGCTGGTCCTGGTGGCGGAGCACGATGCTCAGCTCGCGAGCTGCGGCTGCGGCAACGAGCGGGGAGTTGGAGAGCTCGGCGTACACGGTGGCCCGGTCGGCGGTGAGCCTGGCCCGGTCGTAGCGGCCGACCTTCACCAGAACCTGCGAGGCGAGGCTGTAGGTGGAGGAGAGCCGTGCGTACGTCAGATCGCTGCGGGCGCGGCGGGCACCGTCGTGGGCATCGCCGATGAGCCCTGGAAGGGTGTGCAGCAACTGCTCGTTGCGCCCGGCGTCGAAGGCGCCTCGCGCGGCAGCCAGGCGGTGGTCGAGGGGGACGGGCGAGCCGGTGGGGTCGGGCATGTTCGCCAGTGCTGTGTCCATCCCGGCGAGCAGTCCGACCGGAGCCGACAAGCCTGCTGCGGCGAGCAGGGTACGGCGGCGCATGGGGTCCTCCTCCACTCGTGGACCTACCGCCGTCACTCTAGTGGTCGCAGGTTCCATTAACCCCAGAGACTCCGCTAGGACATTTGTAGGCATACCCACCTCTAACGCCGCCTGCTTGAGAAGTCGCAGGTCAGCGCGGCTCCCGCGCTGCTCCAGTCGGGAGACCGTGGAGGCTGAGCAGCCAATCCGTCTGCCGAGATCGGCTTGCCGCCACCCCAACTGGCCTCGGCCCAGCCGGATGAGTCCGCCGAGGTCGTGGGCAGACGCAAGTCTGCCCACCTGAGGCGAGTCCCAGGAGGGTTCAACGGTACGCATCGCGCCTCCATTGGCGGAGCGGTCACGGAGAGCCGTCTCCCCACGGTAGGCGCTCGACCGGTCCGCGTACATGCCGTGTGCAGGGCGTGCAAACAGCTTGCACACCAGGGGCGTTGGCTCCACCGCGCCAGCCATTCGCGGTGTCCTTCTACCAACGCCCCAGCCGGGGCCGGCCCGAAGGAGGCCCACGATGACCGCAGTCCTTGAGACCCCCGCCCGTGGAACCACCGATCCCCTCTCTCCCTTCCGGAACCCCCACGACTACATCGGCGACGCCCAATGGGCGAAGCTGATCGGACTGCTCATGCGGGACTACCCGTTCGACTCCGTCATGGCCGAGCGAGTCCTCGGCCAGGCTGTGGCGTACTTGATCACGGCCATGGAGAACAAGGGTCGCGGCCTCGGCATGGGCCCGGGTCCGATCGTCGACATCGGCGTCCACATGGTGATGCTGGACACCGTCGAGTTCTTCGCACTGTGCGAACGGTTCAACGAGGGTGTGTACCTGCACCATGTACCGGAGGTCGAGATGAAGGCCGACGGCTCCGTCGCCCGCACCGCTGACATCCTCGCCGCATCGGGCTGGGACGTCGACCAGCCGTTGTGGGCGGCCGACTCCTCCAACTGCACGCCCTGCCGCCCCGGCGAGGACGGCCACTGAACGTTCCCCTGGTCCCCGCCCGGCGGCTGCCGTGCGGGGACCAGGCCTGTCACGCGGTCGAGTGCAGATCCTGCGCGACGGAACCTCGATGACGAGCAGCGGGCCAGTATGTGTCCGTGAAACCAACCTCACCGACCTCAACGGCCACGCCCGATCTGTGGCACTGCTACGGAGAGCCAGCCTCCCAGGACCGCCCTGCGCTCCCCCGCCTCCACTGGGACTGGTACCAGAGCACAGGCCCCGACGAAGCACTTCTCGGCGATGTCGACGGCCGCGACGTCGCCGAACTCGGCGCGGGATCCGCCCGGCAGGCCGCTTACCTGGCCCAGGTCATGAAACCGGCCCGGGTCATCGCGCTCGACAGTTCCGCCACGCAACACGCCCGCAGCGTGTCCCTGTACGGCGATGTCCCCCGCCTGGAGCTGATCCAGGCCGACGCAGCCACGTACCTGGCCGAGCACCCGGAGTCACTCGATATCGCCTACTCGATCTTCGGAGCGGTGGACTTCTGCGACCCGGAGACGCTGCTCCCCGCAGTGGCTGTCGCGCTGCGACCCGGAGGGCGCCTGGTCTTCTCCACCCTCGGCCACTACAACAACGGGGCACCGCCTGCGACCGAGTGCCTGCCGACGGACGTCCCTGTGCGCCTGCCGGACGACAGTCCCAGCACTCTGCAACGGTGGGTTCTGGATACGCCGGTCTGGGAGAAGCTGCTGGACGGAGCCGGGTTCGATCTCGTCATCTCGGACACGGTCCATGGCCCGGCACCGGATGGCAGGAAGACCATGACCACGTGCCTCTTCGTGGCGAGAAAGCGTGGAGCCACACCCCGAACAAGCTCTGGTGCATGACGAGGAACACCACGCCTTCCCCGGGGGCACCACCACGAGGAGGTCCGCACTGCCCGGCCCAGCTCCTCGATCGCCCGGTACGTCGGGTTTGCTTGGGGCTGCCGCGGGTGTTTGAGGCTGGCGGGGCGGTGTTCTTGGCTCGGCGCGGGGTCGGGCGACGGCGGCGTCGATGTACTTCATCGCCCAGAGCACGATGGCGTCGAGGACAGGCCGAGCGCGCCGAGCTGGTCCTCAATGCCGCCCTTGAACGCCTGGTGGATGGTGCCGCGCTTGCCGTGGCACCCGTCCCGGGCGAGCTTGTGGCGGGACTCCTGCACCGTGAGCTGCCGGTTCATCTGTCGGCGGTAGGCGTCGTCCACCGGGTCGACCACGCGCAGCAGGTGCTCGCTCTTCGCGATCCGCCCGACTCCGCGAACGCCGCCCCCAGCAAGGTCGGGCGGCCGTCGCGTCCGAACATGCGGGCGGCGAGGTAGTCGCCCCAGGAGGTTCTGGCGAACCCTTCCCAGGATGCCGTGCGCCTGCAGTTTCAGGCTGAGCCGGTCTGTGGGGTGGGGCGGCCGGGGAAGAGTCCTGACTCACCGCGGTTGGTGCGGGTGAGGACGGCCCGGGTCTGGGGTGCTTCCGCCAGAGGTTATGGGTAACACGGCATCAGAGCAGCAACAGCGCGAGGGTCCTTCGGACCATCCCCATGAGGTGGGGAGCACACCGTGCCCTCCCGCTCCGTGAACCGGGTGCAGGGAAGGCCATGCAGGTGCGGGGCGCGCAGGCCGATGCTGTCGAGGTGTCCGTCATCCAGGGGACCATCCCCGCGCGGTGCGGGTGGTGTGCGGGAGCACCCTTGCTGCCCCGCGAGTGTGTCACCCGGGACGGCTGTTGTGCACCAGCAGACGCACGCTCTCAGCCGCCACACGACTTTCAACCGCTGTTGCGTGCAGCGAGTTTGGGATTCTCGGAATCTGCCGTCCCGGGGACTTCGGGCTGCTAGCGTCCTGTCTCGTTCGAACGGGCAACCGTTATGAGCAAGGAGGAGACGGAAAAGCGTGGGCGAATTAGACGCTTTGCGTAACGGGGGCGCACGCCCCCGGTGGGATCCCCGGGAATCCCCCTGCATCCCGGTGCTGACCTTCGAGGACCGGCTCGTCGATCTGAGCTTGGTGGAGCTGCTCCATGATGCCGATGCCGTACGGAGTGTGGAAGGCGGCACGCCGGGAGAAAAGGTCGCGGTCATCGAGTTTCTGCTGGCCATCTGCTACGCCTCCGGCACGTATCCGGAGTCGGCTGCTCAGTGGCCTGCCTGGGTGGACCAGAAGGACGCGCTCCGGCCTGCTGCCGAGTGGCTCGCCCAGCGCCCCGAGGACGAGGTCTGGGACCTGTTCCATCCCGTGGAGCCCTTGGGCCAGAACGCTCTCCTCGCTCCGTTCCTCGACGAACACGGGGCCGGACCGGCGCAGCTGGTGATCGAGCGGGTCGGGGACTACAACCAGTTCTTCGACCATCACCACCTGCAGCACCCCAGCCCGCTCCCCGTCGCCCAGGCGTTCCGGGCCATGCTCACCCAGCATGTGTACGGTCCGGCCGGACGAGCCAGGATCTCCGGCAAGGAGACGCTCGGCGCCACCATCACCAACCTCGCTGCCACGCGCCTCGGCACCCGGATCCGGGTGATCGCGCTCGGGGACAGTCTCGGCGAGACGCTGCGCCTCAACCTGACGGCGGTATCCGGCCCCCCGGGAGAGCTGAACCGCACCTGGACCGCCGGCAAGGAGCGTCGGGGCTTCAAGGTCAAACCGAGCGGCCGCGCCGTCACCGGTCCGGCCGACCTGCACAGCTATCTCGGCCGGTCGATCCTGCTCCGTCCGACGCGCGCAGGGGATCACGTGGACCGCGTACTGCTCGGCGCGGGCGAGCTGCTCGCCCTGACGGACGAGCACCTGCAGGACGCCGTGTACGCCAAGGGGGCCGACGGCACCAGCAAGCCGTTGTGGGCCTCGGCCACCCGGGCCGTCTGGCGACAGGCCCACGCCCTCTACGCGGCTGTGGCCGAGGCACGCACCGAAACAGGCCGCAACGACGGGGCCACCCTGTACCGGAGACTCGCGCTCTTCCCTGCCGAGGACGTAGCCCCCGAGCCCGGCCAGCAGCCCGCGCGACGCATCGACCTGTGGACGGTCGGGCTCGTGGCCAAGCAGACCACGGCCATCGCATGGGTGGACGGCACCTTCCCGTTCGCCCCCGGCCTGGAGGCCAGGCTGTACCTGGCCTCCTACCGCGGCTCGGAGATCGCGGAGTTCGTGGCGTCCGCTCTGTCCAAGGCGGCGTACGCGGCTTGGGCCGTGGCGTACCCGAACCCCAACCCGGCTGACAAGACGAGCCAGATCGCGCGCTTCGACGCCCGTGGTCAGCACTGGGCGGCGACGCGGGAGTCCTTCGACCTGCTGATGGAGGAGACCACGCTGGGCGAGGACGTCCAGGCGTCCCTCCAGGAGTACGCGGCCACCATCGCCATCGCCGCCCGCAAGTTCCTCGCCGAATGCCTCGACCCGCTGCCGAGGAACTCACAGGGGGCAAAGGCCCGGGCCGCCGCGCTGAGGCGGTTCGACGACGAGCTGACCGCGCCGAAGGCCCCGGCCGAACTCCGAGGGGAGACTTCATGACCACCACCGGCACAGACCCCGATACCAGTGAAAGCAGCGCCGCGCTCACGGCCTGGCTCGCCAGCCTTGTCCACAACCACGACTATGCGAGCCTCGCCGAGCTACGGCGCCCCCGTGTCCATCGGGAGCCCCACTTCCGGGCGCTCTGGCACAGCCCCACCGAAGCCCAACGTGAGGTCTACGGCCAGGTCGCCTTCCTGTTCGCCGTCTACCACCAGGGACGGTCGAAGCCAACCTTCGGATACGGAAGCCTCGGCGAGGCCGCCCGCCGTATCGGCGGTGGAACCGGGCGCGGACCGGACAACCCGGGCGCAGCACGTCTGGTCGATCGCATCGTGTCCAGTCGTCGCATTCCCTGGCGGCATCTGCAACACGCCGTCGCACGTCTGCGCGCCTGCGACCAGCAGCCACCGTCCTGGGCCCGGCTTGTCGACGACCTGAACCGATGGCACGACCGCAAGGCACGCATTGCGTACGAGTGGGGTGTGGCCTTCCACATGCCTCCAGCCCGCACTTCCGCCGAGCGGCCGCCCGCCTCCTCGACTGCCGCCTCCTCTCTCCAGAAGGACTCCACCACGTGACCAGCAATGCCTCGTCCACCGGCAGCCAGTTCCTCTCCCTGCACCTCCTGGAGACCCTGGTGGCCGTCCTCCCCGTGCGTGATGAGAACGGGTCGCCGAAGTCGATCGTCTACGGCGGCACCGAACGGCACATGATCACTAGTCAGGCGCGGCGCAGGGCCGAGCGTGTCCATACCCGTGACCGGGCCAATGCGGGCCTCGGCGCCCTTGCCGGCCACAGCACCGGTGTGCGGACTCGTGAGTGGGCGCTGATCACCGCTCGTGCGCTCTCCTCCGCGCACGGCTGGGACGAGGAGGAAGCGGTCCGTACCGCACGCGCCGTCATCGAGGCCACCGGCCTGAAGTTCGGGGACCCTGGCAAGAAGACCGTCGCGAATCTGACCAAGGTGCTGCTGTTCGCCCCCGCGGACGCGGGCACACGCATCGCCGCGCACATCGACGAGCAGGCCGAGTCGGTCCGGTCCTGGGCCGACGAGTACGTGGCAGCGCAGACTGCGGCGGCCGCGGCCAAGGGGAAGAAGGGCGCCCGTAGGAACGGCGGACAGGCAGAGCCGAACGCGGACGAGACTCCTGCGGCCGATACCAAACTGCCCGCGGCACCGGCGGCGACCCGGGCAGCGGTCCTCACCGCGCTCGCCCCGCGCGACGCCATCGACATCGCCCTGTACGGACGCTTTCTCGCCGAGATCGCGGACTCCCCGAACGTCGACGGCGCCGTCCAGAGCAGCCACGCCTTCACCGTGCACGAGGCGGAGCAGGTCGACGATTTCTACGCCGCGGCCGACGACGCCAAGCTCGACCGTAAGAAGAACGCACTCGACTTCCTCGACGCGGCGGATGACGCCGGCGCCGGTATGACGGGCTACCAGTCCCTGATCACGGGCACCTTCTACCGGCACGCGGTCCTCGACCGCCTCCGGCTGCGCAGGAACCTCCAGGCGGCGGGGATGACCGCTCAGGAGGCCGAGGAGGCGTCCGTAGCGGCCGAAGCCGAGTTCGTCACCGCCTTCGTCGACGCCTTCCCCGAAGCGAAGAAGAACTCGACGGCCTCCACCGGCTCGCTGCCGGCTCTGGTCCTCGCCTTCGAGGGCGAGCGCCCGTACAACTACGCGGCCGCCTTCCAGGCGCCCATCGACGAGAACCCTCTGGACAAGGACGGCGAGGGCCCCGCCGGCCCGGCGGCGGTCAGGCGGCTGCTGAAGCACCACGCGTTCGTCAGCCGGCGCCGAGCCGACATCCAGGTCGCGCGCGTCCTCACCTACGACCCACAGATCGACGAGCTCCTCGGCACCCTGAAGGACACCGGCGCCGTGGCCGTGGCCTCGCCCGTGGAGCTGACGGCGTGACCACGCACGTACTGCTCGTACGGCTCGCCGCGCCCTTGCAGTCCTGGGGGGTGGCGAGCCGATTCGCGGCCCACCGCGACTCGCACGTCCGCCCCACCAAGTCTGCGGTCATCGGTCTGTGCGCGGCGGCCCTCGGGCGGGATCGGACCGACCCGGTGGACGACCTCGCCGCGCTCGTGTTCGGTGTCCGCGCCGACCATCCGGGTACGCCGGTGCGCGACTACCACACGGTCGGCGCCGGCCGGTTCCCGTTGCGACCGCGGGACGTCATCACGGACCACCGGCGTGCCGCGGCCGTCGCCGCGAGCATGGCGGAGGCTGACGGTCCGGGTTTCGGACACCATGAGCTGGCCGGCTGGTACGGGGCGCCGAAGAAGATCACGGCCGACCCCGTGTCCGGGGCTCTCGTCTCGGCCGAGCTGTCGCGCTCGGCGATGATCACGGAGCGCTGGTATCTGTCGGACGCGGCGTTCGTCGTCGGGCTCGAGCACCAGGACCGGGCGTTGTTGGAGGACATCGCGTACGCCCTGGAGCACCCGAAGCGGCTGCTGTGGCTCGGCCGGAAGTCCTGCCCGCCCTCCGGGACCCTGGCCGCGGAGATCCTGCCCGGCACGATCGCCACCGCCTTCGCCGCCAAGCAGCTGCTCCCCGGACCGAACGGGCCCGACTCCTCGGGCCGGCGCCCCTGGGCGTGGGTCCAGGCGCCGTCGGGCACACGCGGGGCGTTGCAGGTGAACGATCAGCCGGTCAGCTTCGATCCGGCCCACCGGGCTCACGTCACGCGCTGGGAGACCCGTACGCGCATCGCCATCGCACCGACCGCAACCGGATGGGACATCATCCCGTGAACAGCACACGGGCCTCGACGGCCCGGTTCGTCGCCACCCACTCCGTCCTCTCGCTGAACGCCCGCCACCCCCTGGTCGCCAAGTCCCTGGTCGATGCCCAGGAGATGCACCGCACCGTCATGAGCGGCTTCCGTGGCTGGGTCGAGGACGGCGACCCGCAGGCGCGCGCGCAGATGGGTGTCCTGTCGACGTGGTCGGTGGACCTCAAGGCGGCGGCCCTCGTCCTGGTCGTGCAGTCCAGGATCCCGGGTGACTGGGCCCGTATACCGCGCGAAGCCTTCACCGCGGCGCCGCACATCATCACCGTCGACCGGACCTTCAAGGAGGGCGAAGTCTTCGGCTTCCGTACGGTCGTCAACCCGACCCGCAGCAGGCCGTCGGGGAAACCCGCCTCGGAGAAGGCCCGTGGCGTACGGACCGCTCACACCACGCCGGAGCACGTGAAGCGATGGTTCGCACGCCGCCTTCAGGCCGACGGGGACCCGGCGAACGCTGAGGACGGCGTCGCCCGCATCGGCGCCACGGCCGACCCCGACGCCCTGGGGATCCGCATGCTGCCGACGGTCTCGAGCGCCAACCGCAGCAAGCCGGTCCGAATCGGCCGCGCCGAGATCCGCGGCTCCCTGACCGTCACCGACCCGGACACGCTGGTGGGAGTCCTGTCGAACGGCCTCGGCCATGCCCGCGCGTACAGCTGCGGACTGGTGCTGGCCCGCTGAGCGCCATCTCGGCGGGGGTGTCCTGTGGAGCCGGATCGGATCCTGCTCCACAGGACGGCGCACAACGATGTGTTGCCATCCGCACGAGGACCAACTGCCGGCAGACGGGGCGCGTTGGTGGAAGACGTCCCCGCGCATGCGGGGTCCACGGAGGGGTTGCTCCTAACGGGGGCCATTCCCGCACAGGCGGGAAGCATCAACAGTGGCCGAGAGTAGGCCCTGAGGAGCCACCGCGACCAGGCCCCAAGGATCACCGCTTCTCGCCACGACGCATCAGGATCGCCAGAGTCGCCCGGGCGTCGCGCCGGCGCTGCGAGGTTCGGAAGAGGACGGATGAGGCCGCCACCGTGACCACGGCTGCCGTGTAGGCGAGGCCGATCGCGGCGGAAAGGGTGGCGGCCTCCTGAAGCACGGACTGCAGAACGGTCGGTAGGACGGACATGTGGGCTCCTTCGGGTTGTCGCCCGGTGGCGTTCTCCGCCGGGCGCGGCCCCATAGGTATCCGCCTTCCGGGCAGCGTCCGGCGATGTCAGGAAGCGGGAATCAGCAGCGTTTACGCAGGTCAAGGGGAGAATGAGAATGTGTCCGGAGAAGTCTTCCGCGGACAGTGGACCGAGCGGCGCCGGGCAGGCGCCGACCTTCATGAGCAAGCTGAAGGAGTTGTACGAAGCTGCCGGCGGCCATCACGGGCTGGGATACGCGCGCTTGATATGCCTCGCCAAGAAGCACGGCCACGAGGTTTCCAAGTCGAGTCTTGGTGAATGGTTCGGCAAGGCGCCCCCGAGGAAGCCGGAACACGTCACGTACGTCACTCGGGTGCTGATCCCATTCTTGGAGGCCCGCGCAGCGCAACGTTCACCGGGCTTCCGCGGGTCGACTGTCGGCGGCTCTGCCGGCGCCTGGGGGCGTTGGTTAAAAGCGGCACAAGACGTCAGCAAGAGTGGGCAGGGGGGCCGTGGCTCACGCGTGCACGCGGCTTCCCGGGGACGTCTACTGAGTGGGCCTTCCCAGGCCCTCCTGGATGTACTTCCCAATGATCTCGAAGATCGGGAGGGGGAAGTGGCGGAGCTGCAGGCCTTCGTCACGGCGCCTGACGGCGCCCCGGCCTACCTGTGGTGGCAGGCGGGCCCTTGGGCGGGGAAGACCGCCCTGGCGGCTTGGTTCGCCACCCAAGCGCTGCCCGCCGGGGTGGACGTCGCGCATTACGTCATCGCGGGACGCCTGGGCACCGACCGCCGTGACGGTTTCGTACAGGCGATCGGTGAGCAACTGGCTGCTGCGGCAGGGAGCAGGCGTCGCCCTGCAGTGGACCGGAAGCAGCCGAACCTCGAGCCCCTGTACAAGGCAGCGGCTCGTGAGTGCGAGGGGCGCAATCGCCGCCTGGTGCTGATCGTCGACGGGCTCGACGAGGACGCGGACGTCGGCCTGGATGGTACGGGTATCGCCGGGCTGCTGCCGAAGGTCCCCCCGCACGGCATGCGCGTGATCGTCACCGGGCGCCCCCATCCGCGCGTTCCGGTAAAGCTGGCGCCGGACCACCCTCTGCGCGACCCGGCCATCGTCAGACGGCTGACCGCCTCCCCCGCAGCGCAGGTCATCCGGGACACCGCGATGGCAGAACTGCGCACCCTGCTCGACGACCGCGATATCGGCCGGAGCCTCCTGGGGCTGCTCGTCGCCGCACGAGGCGGGCTCACCGCCGCGGACTTGGGCGACCTCCTCGAGATCCCGCCGCACGATGTGCAGGCCAAGCTCCGTACCGTGGTCGCCCGCTCCATGGCACCAACCCGCACCGACCTCCTCCCCCTGGATGTACGGACAGCGGCTGAGGCCGAAGCCAGCAGGCAGACTTTCGTGCTGGCCCACAGCACACTCCACGCCACTGCGTCCGAAGAGCTGGGGAGGCGTTTCCTTACCGAACGTACCCATGACCTGGATCGCTGGGCCCAGCAGTACAGGGACGAGGGCTGGCCCGAGGACACCCCGAGCTATCTTCTCACCGGCTACACCCGGCTGCTGCACGAGAAGCGACGCACCAAGGAGCTCACGGCCCTGGTCCTCGCCCCTGAGCGCCAACTCCGCCTCGCTCAACGCTCCGGGCCCGATGTCGCACTCGCGCAGCTCGACCTCATCACTTCCTCCGTCAGGGACCACTCGGCGCCGCTGAACGTCGCCGAGGCAGCAGCAGCTGCCGCCTCTCGGGAGATGTTGCTGGCCCACGTACAGCCTCTGCCGGCCTCCGTGGCGCGGACCATCGCCAGACTCGGCGACGCGCAACGCGCCCGCGCCCTGGCGGGCGCATCGGGGAATGCCATCGACAAGGCCCTGAACCTGACCGGCGTGGCACGCGTACTGCTGGCGATGGACGACGAGCAGGCCTCCGCCGCGGCCCGCGAGGCGGGCGAGTGGGCACGTACGGCCCTGCGAGAGGCAGACCGCCTCGGTCACAGCACGGATGAGGCGGAGGCCGCAGCAGCGCAAGCGGCCCTCGCGCTGTTGGAGTCGGCTCAGGGGCGGGGCAGGAGTCGCGACCTCCAGCACCAGCATGAGGACGGCCTCGTTCTGCTCCGTTCCACGCGCGGCACGAGTACGGGTCGTAACGAGGCCTGGGCGCAGGCCGCCCTTCTGCTCACACCGGACCATCCGGAGCACGCGGCAGAACTCCTGGACGAGCTGGAAGAACAGGCTGAGACACTCGCCGCCGAAGACCCGGCCGAGGGAGGCGTCGCAGCCGGAGCCGTTCAGCTCTGGCAGACAGTGGTGTCCGTGGCCCCTGATCGCGCCGACCGTGTCCACGACCGCGTACTGGCGCACGCGGCTGAAGTCTGGCAGAACGCGCCCACCTTGGAGAACGTCTCCGTGATCGCTGCCGCCGCGTCGTTCGTGGCGCACGATCAGCCAGCGCAGGCCGAGCAGCTTGTGGCCACGGCGTGCCAGCACCTCGAGCGCACGCTGCACGCGGACGCTGGGCTGCTTTCGGCAGCGGATGCCTTCCATATCGAATTCGGCTTCCGGCACACACTGATCGCGCTCTCTCAGGCCGTCGCCGATGTCGGGGCACCACCGGAAACAGCGGCACGTGTACTGCAGCTCGGACAACGCGCCCTACCTCTGGAGCTGGCAGACCAGCTGGAACAATCTGCTCCTGACGAGGATGAAGACCACGCCTTCGCCGAGGCCGGCGCATTCGCCGACCAGGCCTTCCAACTCGCCGATCGCGGCGCCGTCAATGACGCCGAACACCACCTGGAGCAGGCGCTGGCCCTCCTGCCCACGGCTGGTCCTGGAATGGACCGCAGTCCCGCGTGGCTGCCGGACCTGGTGGGTGCGCTGATCCGTACGGATGCGGCCTCCAGTGCTGAGCCGCTGCTGGAGCTGGTGCAGCACCCGGCCGACCGGGTGCGCATACACGCCGCCACGGCCCTGGCCTATGCAGATTCCAGACAGCTGGCCGCAGCACGCCACCACGCACAAAAAGCAGCCCGTGCGGCTGCCTCTGCGCCCGCGCCCAACGCGAGCTGGGCCTACGCTGCGCAGGCACTGGCGTGTGCGGGCGAGGTGGAACCCTCCATGAACCTCATCATGCAGCACAAGCTGCCGGACCGTGCGGGCGGGCAAGTCGCTTGGCAAAAGGCAGACCGGGCAGCACGCATCGCAGTCGCCGCAGAACTCGCTACGCACGACCCTGAAGCGGCAGGCGAACTGATCCATCCACTGCTGAAGCGCCTGGACGCCACACGGCATGCAATCCACAGCGAAGGACCGCTGACCTCACTGGCAGAGCTCCTCCCGGCTACTGCCCACCTGCCCTCTGCACAGCAGTCGCTCTTCGACGCGGTGATGGAAAGGGCGCGTGAGCAAGTAGCGAAGAGCAGCCCGCAGTCCTGGCGTCCCGAAAGCGTCCTCTTGGATGCCTTCCTGCACATCGGTGCCGGAGAAGAACCCGCCCGGCAGCTGGATTGGTTGACACGAGACCTGGCCAACCGCGGAGCCAGGCTCTTTCCCACTGCCGCTCTGGCGGTACTCCACGCGGCTCTGTGCGACACCGCCACCGCCCAGCGAGTGGCCGCGCTGCCCGCTGCCCCGCACCAGAAGGCGGCGGCGCTGTCCGCGGTGGCATCACACCTCGCCCGCGTCCCCTCCCGCCCCTGCCCCGTCCCTGACTCCATCGGCACAGACCGCTTCACTCATGCCATCCAGCATCTGGCGCTGAAGGTGACCTCAGCCACCCGCCCCGACAACGAGACGCCCATCAAGCTTCTCCACCACGCCCTGGCTACTGGCGGCTGGCATCACGCGATCCCAGTTCTGGCCCGGCTCGCCCCTCAAGCGATCGCCGTCGTCCGCGATATCACTGCGACTCACCTGGGTGCATCGCACGTCTCCCGAACCTGACGACCTGACCGCGTGAACCCCAGAACGAACGGGGCCGCAGGCCTGACAGCCGGTTCAGTCGTTATGGGCGCCATGGTGAAAGACCCGGAACCAGGGCTGTCCAGCGGCGCCGGAAGCCCTGGTCTGCGCATGCAGAGCCCGAAGGGCGGCGGCCCGTCCCAGCAGGTGCGGGGAACACCTGAACGCATTCGCCCATCCCCGCGGGCGCAGGGAGCACGAGGCCGGTGCGGATGCCATGTGGGGGCCATCCCTGCCGGGCAGGGAGCGCTGGCTCACCGTCTGGGCGTTAGCCGCCGAGATGAGCCGTCCCCGCACACGCGGGTGCACGGACAGGCGCTCGACGCCATGACCGGTGTCCAGGGGACATCCCCGCAGCCGCGGGGAGCACTGGACCGCCGGCGGCCACCCCGAAAGGTAGTGGGGCCCATCCCTGCGGGCGCAAGGAGCACCCTGCCTCAATGATGGCGCGGTGCTGGTGCGGGGAGCCATCCCCGCGGGCGCGGGGAGCACGACAACAACCGCGATGCCGCGAGTCGTCGCAGGGGACCATCCCCCGCGGGTGCGGGGAGCACGGGAGGGTGCCCCGGGACTGGGGAATCCTGGAGGGACCATCCCCGCGGGCGCGGGGAGCACGACGTCGAGGCCGTGCACGGCGTCCTCGGCGAGGGACCATCCCCGCGGGCGCGGGGAGCACAGCGACAGCCGGGCGGGGGTGCCCCTGCCGGTGGGACCATCCCCGCGGGCGCGGGGAGCACGAGTACAGCCACACTTGGGCAGGGGCCTATCCGGGGACCATCCCCGCGGGCGCGGGGAGCACGCAGGCTGGACCGGGCCCAGGACCCGATGCCGGGGACCATCCCCGCGGGCGCGGGGAGCACTCTTGCTGAACTGCGAGTTTGCCATCCGCGAGAGCCGTTTCGCATAACTTTCACCGACTCCGACAAAGCGCGCTTTCCCGGCATGCAACTTCAAGCGCACCTCCCCGTGACCTCTGAGCAGCAGATGGCCCGGACAGTCATACCGCCGCCCTCGACGATCGGGATGGTCCAGTCGCCCGGATCGGCGCAGCGACTCGCGGCAGTGGGGCAACCGCTGCCGGATGAGCGGGCTTGGACGGTGCGTCAGGCTGGCTCCTCGTCCCCGGCAACGTGACCGAGAGCCTGGCCGCGTGGCTGTCTGCTGCCCGTGCCACCTCTCGCAGAGCTGCCAGGTCGGCCCCGGTGAAGCGAGTGGACTCGGCAGCGGCCTCGGCCAAGGCGCCGGCCTCCTCCGCGGCTCTGCCGTACGGGGAGGCGGACCGGCCGGGTCCGTCGGGGAGGGTAGACGGCGGCAGTTGCTGCCACGCCTCGCGGAACGCGTCGATCCGCGGATGGCTGGACCGGGCGAGGGTCCGCCCCATCGGGCTGGCGATCCACGCCTGGAAGGACTCGGCCACCGATCGCGCCCCTGCGGTGGCTTCCTCCCGGGAGCCGTACGGGACCGGGCTCCGCGCGGCCACCGTGCTGTACGTGAGGGCCGAGTCGCTCAGCTTGAGCAGAGCGTCCGCGCTGGGAAGGTCTCCGGCGGTGCTGCGGCGGATCCTGTCCGCGCCCGCCATGGCCAGCCGACCGATGGCCTCGCACGTC
The DNA here is from genome assembly GCF_045162755.1 of Streptomyces sp. NBC_01012. Classification (NCBI taxonomy): domain Bacteria; kingdom Bacillati; phylum Actinomycetota; class Actinomycetes; order Kitasatosporales; family Streptomycetaceae; genus Streptomyces; species Streptomyces sp. NBC_01012. The sequence goes on from NZ_CP108689.1 coordinate 82,561, forward strand.
CGGATGGAGAGGGACTTCCAGAATCCCTGGAAGCGGGCGTCGGTCCGCAGCTCCTTCCAGTACTCGCCGGCCTTCCCCTCGATCGTGGTCATCAGGTGCCCCATCGCGCCGCGGACGGTCTGGATCCGCTGCCACTCCGGCGAGCTACGGAGATCGGCGGAAGCTGCGTCCTGCAAGGCGCCGTTCACGAGGCCGGAGGCCGCGGCGGAGGAGGTGTCCGTATCTGCTGGATCGTTCATGGGCAGCGGGCGGTCGAGAACCGATGACGTCCGGTCGATCGTCTCCAGGTCCTCCGCCACCACCGCCCACATGTCATCGGGACTGCCCTGGGTTTCGGACACGTGCTCCTTCCACGCCCGCTGCGCCTTCTTGAGACCCTCCTCCCAGTCGATGGGCGGCAGAACAGCGCCGCCTTCGGCCGGGCTCCGCTTGAGGCGCCAGATGGGGTTGCCGTCCGACGGCTCATGGAGGACGTCGCCCCTGCGCAGCCATCGGCCGCCGGGCAGATCGTTGCCCGGCCACAGGGGCAGATCAGGGTGCTCGGCCTCTGTTACGGCGTTCGACGGCTCGGCAGGCAGCGGAGCTCGCGTGACGGGACGGTCTGCCCGCTCGTTGCCGGCGTCTGCGCGCGTGATCATGGGCGCCTCCGTGAAGTGTCGGTTGCCCCGAAGCGCGTGATCGGGGGTCATAGCGGCAGCTCGGCGTCGTCGGCCCTGCGGAGCAGTTCGGCTGCCGCCGGATGGACCGCGGGGGCGTTCGTCGTCTCCGAACAGGCCAGGTAGGAGTCGAAGTCACTCTCCGCCCCCGGGATGACCGGCGGGACAGGGGGCGGCGGCTGATGCATGCCGGTGGCGCACGCGGCCAGCTGCAGGCGTGGGGTGAAGGCGTGCAAGGTGTTGATCCAGTCGGCCTCGGCGAGTTCCCGGCCCGGGACCTGCTCGCCGGCGTACGTACGGATCCACCCGGCGTACAGGGCCGTCAGGTGCTCCACGACCGGAGGATGGCGGTACCAGCACGGAGGGATGCTGTTGTGCAGCTCGAAGGTGGCGCGCAGCCAGTCGACCCAGGTCGCCAGTTCGCGGAGGCGTTGCTGCCGGTCCACCGGGTCCATGGCGGCCCACACCCACCGCTGCGGCTCGGGCTGCGCCTCGGAGGGCATGGTGGGCCACAGCGAGGCGGGGTTGTCGAGATCCGGGGGCATGGAGGGGGTGCCCTTTCTTCTGTTCAGCGCTGTTTCGAGGGTTCGCCGTTGTGGCCCGGCACCGCGGCCAGCAGCTTCCTGAGGTCCTTGTCGCGGAAGGTGAGCCGCATCCTGACCTTGATGGGCGGCTGGTTGGAGTACTGCGCGATCGCCGTGAAGTCCGGCAGCTGCTGCAGCGAGTGCACCGGGGCGAGGTCCGTCTCGGTGGCCGAGGTGTTGGTGGTGTACTCGCCGCGCGAGCGACCGTGGGAGGTCTTCATCACCTCGGTGCGTCCGTACAGCCCGGAGAAGTAGCGCAGGGTCTCGAGGTCTCCGCAGCCCGGCAGCAGCATCCGCAGGCCGCTCGCGGAGAGCACCGTGTTGGCCTTCTGCGTACCGAGCCGGTCCCGGAGCTGCGAGAGGTCGTGCCACACCGTCAGGACGTCGATGCCCATGCCGCGGCCGGTGGTCAGGATGTTCGGCAGTCGCGGGTAGCGCAGCATGTTGCCGGCCTCGTCGACCATCACGCCGAGCGACGGATCGAGGGGCCTGCCCGTGCCGTTGTAGCGGACCTCGGCGCCGTGGATGATCGAGGCGATGACGGACGTCAGCAGCGGGGCGAACCGCTCGGCGTCGGCCTCGGACGCGATCAGGCAGACGGTTCCGTTCCCGTCCAGAAGGTCCTCCACCGTGAAGTCGGTGCCGGCGCACGTCTCGCGGACCTCCTCGTCGGCGTAGACCCTGGCCAGCACGTTGAGGGTGAACTGGATCGAGCCGATGCCGTCCTCATGGAGCCGTAGCCAGGGAGAGGCGTAGTCGTCGGCGACCTCGTGGCAGCCGTGCTGGAGCAGGACGGCGCGTACATGGTCCACGGCGTCCTTGCCCAGGCTGAGCCAGCGGCGCATCGCCGGCACTCCCCCGCCGGACAGGTTCGCTGCCAGCAGTACGCCCTTGAGGACGCTCTTGGCCTGGTCGACCCACGGCGCCGCGCGTTTGCTGTCGCCGGACGCGGACGCCTCGGCCATCCACGAAGCCATCCGGTCGGCCGCCTTCGCGTCGGTGCAGTAGTCGACGGGCGACCACTTCTGGGTCGCCCTGCCCGGGATCCCGGCCGGGGCGATGACCCAGACCGGCCCGAGAGCGCGCCGACGGGCGTAGATGATGTCGAGGTCGGCGGCCTTGGTGGTCGTCACCACCAGGGGGCCCTGCCACTCCGCGGCGTTCGGCAGCACCAGTCCGGTGGTCTTCGAGGACCCGGGGACTCCGAACACGGTGGCGCTGATGTTGGGTTGCGCGGCCACGATCTTGCGCGTACGCATGCCACGCCCGGCCGTCATCCGGTTGGCCCGCCTGACCGGCTCCTCGGGTGCCCGCAGCTTCCGCTCCACCGCGGCTCCGCCCCACTGGGCACCGCCGGTCCGACCGCTGCGGTCGAAGAGGCTGACGGCCTTCACGACCAGGACGAGTACGGCCACGAGGAGGGCAGCGGTCAGCGCGTAGAACAGCCAGCCGGGCGGGGCAGGGACGTACGCCGTTCCGGGGCCCCGTGCCAGGGACTTGAGGACCGTGCCGGGGACGCTGTCGGTGCGGGTGGCCCACCCGCGCCCGGACAGCAGGGCCGCGGCAGGGGCCGCGAGCAGTACGGCGGCGCCGACCGAGACGGCGGCGCCGATCCCGTAGGCGGCGAGGAGGGTGTTGTCGTCCAGGCCGGCGCTGGTCGGGCCAGTCCTTCCAGCCATTACACAGCCATCCGCTCGTCGGTCTCGAAGAGCTTCTGCTCGATGTGGGAGAGGACCAGCTGGACCGCGTGGCCGCCGCCACGGCCGACCTTCCACAGGGCACGGCCGCGCTGGCCGGCTCCCCAGGATCCGATCAGGTCGCACTCGGCGTCCGAGAGGCCGATCGCCTCGCGGGTGATCTGCAGGGGGCGGGTGTCCTGGGCCAGCTGGATCCGCGTCTCGCAGGAGGAGATCAGGTCCTTGGCGATCGCGACGGCCTCCGAGCTCGCCGCGCCGACGCTCTCGAAGTCGGACAGCCGGTGCGTGGCCAGGATCTGGATCGTGCCGGTCGCCCGGGACAGTCTGAGGTCGGCGTCGATCTTCCGGACCATGGCCGCCCCGCCGGAGCGCATCTGCCGCCAGAGTTCGTCGCGTACGACGATCCAGGGTCGCTGACCGGGCCGGTCGATGGCTGCCTGCGCCCAGGAGGAGACGCAGGACAGGACCATGGCGACCGTCTCGTCGCCGTACTGCTCCAGGGCGCTGATGTCGACCGACTGGATCGGTGCGTCCCAGTCCAGGCCGATCGACGTCTGTTCGTCGAAGAGCCCGCCCAGGTGCCCGTTGACCATCGTGCCGAGGGCCGAGCGGATCGACACCATCTGCTCGCGGGCCAGCTGGACCTCGCCGTCGCGGACCCGGAGCTCCTCGGCCATCGCGTCGGTGGGGTCGCGGAGCTTGTCGTAGACGTGCGGCAGAGTCGGCACGGCGAGCCTGCTCTGCCCGTACAGCTCGCCGGTCACCTCGCGCACCGCGACGTCCAGGGCCTCCTCCTCGCGGGATTCCAGGGTGCGGCGGAGCTGGAGTTCGAGGAGGGCCTTGAGCAGGGTCAGGCGGCGCCGGTGGATCTCCTGCAGGCGGCCGCGGAGCTCGGCCGGATCCTTGATCCGGCCGAGGCCGGCTCCGAGGGGCCCGGCGTCCAGCGGGTTGAGGCGGCCGGGCAGGCCGGGGCCGAGGCGTACGGGCTCGACGCCCAGGTGCCGGCACAGGCCCGCGTACTCCCCCTTCACGTCCCCCGCGATCAGCGTCCGGTGCCCGAAGGCCATCAGCCGGAAGCAGAGCGCTTTGATGTGGGCGCTCTTCCCGCTGCCGGGGATGCCGGTGATCATCACGTTGGGGTTGGTGCAGAGCCCTTCGCGGACCCAGACCGCCGGGTGCGCGCTGAACGCCTGGGTGGTCAGCGTGTTGTGGCCGATGTACGCGCCCACCGGGGGCAGCGATCCGGCGTGCAGGAAGGGGTAGGCCCCGGCGGCGTTGCCGGTGTCGGCGCGGACCACCTCCGTACGGGGCAGGGAGGCCGAACGCCCGGCGAAGGGGTGGGACCAGCCCTTGCGGGGCGCGATCCGCATGACGGTTTCGGCGTCCTCGAGCCGACGGGACTCCCGCTGCTCGGCCGGCGTCGGACCGGCCGATGCCGGTACGTACGTGCTGCTGATGCCGGTGGCTTCGCCGAGGCCGGCCGCTTCCAGCTCGGTGTCCGTCGCGCGACGTCGCGCCGGCAGCCCTGTGCGCAGGCCGGCCGGCAGGCGTGTACGCAGCCCCATCAGAAGCCCACCCGTCGGTCCGGCAGACCCTGGCCGAGCGGCAGCGCGCCGGCGGCGAAACCGACGTCCTGGGCGCCCCACATGCGCCGCAGCTCCAGGCCCGCAGCAGCTGCGTCGGCCTGCATCTCGGCGCAGGCGGTCTCGAGTTCCTCCACGTCGGTCACGGTCACCGACAGCACCGCGGTCATCCGGACCACGCCCTGCCCCGCCGCGCGGGCGGCGTCCTGGGTGCGGGCCAGGTTCACCTCGCGGCGCTCGTCCTCGCTCTCGTCCCGCCCGGTCTTGGCACGCAGATAGCGGGCGGAGGACCGCTTGCTCTTCTCACGGGCCAGTTCCTGGCGAGCACGGCGGGGCCCGAGCGGCTCGTAGACGAGGCTCATGGCCCGTCGCGCGTTGCGCCGGGGCCGCAGCAGCGGCTGGAGGAACGTCGCGTACACCTGGGCCTGCGGCCAGGTGCGGACCTGGTAGGTGACGGTCCACGCTCCGTCGTGGCGGTAGGTCCCCCATCCGGTTTCCGCAGCTGCGGGCCCGGCCAGCGCCGGGTCGACGCCCTCGTCCACGCCTTCCCAACCGGGGGTCCGGGCAGCCGCGTTGGTGGTGGCGATCGCGACCTGGGCGTCGGGGTCGTACGCCGTGCGGATGCTCTGGGCGACCTTGCGGGGCGAGAGCCATTCCATGACCTGAAGGCTCGCGGTGCTCAGTGCTCCGCCCAGGGCGTGGATCTCCCGGACCAGCACGGCGGCCGCGCCGACCTGCCCGCCTCCGGCGCCCTTGACGGCGAGGCGGGCCCGGCCCGCGGACAGGGTCACGGACAGATACGTCTCCCGGTTGGTGGCCACGGGGCCGGCGCCCTCCATCAGGTCCGACAAGGAGCTCACCGCGGCAGAAGGTGCGTCGGGGGTGATGTGGTGAGCGGTCCAGGAGCGCAGGGCCGCGCCGTCGTCGGGCAGGCACCGCTGGTGTACGGACAGCCGGACGACCGGAGAGTCCTCCGTACAGAACGTCCGCAACAGCGCCGCCCATGACGAGACGCGGGCCGCCTGCTTGTCGGTGTCGACGAGTGCGAGGCCGGGGAAGCTCACCCTGGCCACGGCCGTGTACGTACCGGCGACCGGGTCGTGCGCGACTCCCAGCAGGCCTCCGAGCCCGTCCGGGGCCTCCAGGATCCGGAGCCTGGCCAGGGTGCCGGGCAGGTCCATCGGCTGACGGCCGGTCTCGACGGAGCGGGGCGCGAACGGCCCCGAGACGAAGACGTTCTGATTCCGTGCCACGGCGATCTGGTGCCTCACTGCCAGCAGGATCCATTCATCGGCGCTCAGCCCGCTGACACGGCCGAACGCGAGCACGAGGAGCACCGCGGCCACCGGCACGCACACACCGGCCGCGGTCCAGCTCGCGAGGTTGACGGGGATGAGCAGGAGCGTGCAGCCGATGGCCACCAGGGCGAACCCGGGACCGGACAGCCGCCCCATGAAGCCCGACTTCTCCGACTGCCACCCGCTGTACGTGACGGGAGTGACAGAAGCGACGGGTTGTGTCATGACTGCTGTCCCTGGGTCGGAGGACTGGAAGTCGGCGGACTGGGAGTCGGCGGACTGGGAGTCGGCGGGCTGGGAGGCAGCACCGGAGGCTGCGGGGTGTCCGCGCCTTCGGGCCGGTCTTCAGGGGGATGCCCCGCCGATACGCGCCGCTGGGCGATGACGACGTGGCGGCCTCCTGCGGCGCCGTGGTCGAGCCCCGCGTGCCCGGCCGTGCTCGACATGCCGGACTCGAGAGTGTCCTTGCCCGCGGCCAGGAGCTGCAGAGGAAGGGCGACGGTGCCGAAGACCTTCGAACCGAAGGACTTCCCGGCGCCACCGGCAGCGCCTGGTGCGGAAGCAGTTGGGGAACCGCCTGCCGCCGTGTGCGCGGTGTCCTGTTCCAGCGCCCGGGTGTAGGCGCTGCCCCCGCCGACCGCTCCGGCTCCGCCCATCTCCGGGCGGTAGCCGCCGCTGGCCGATGCGGCGGACGAGCCGACGGAGCTCATGAGGCCGGAGGCGATCGCGCTGCCTCCGCCGACGGTGGAGAACGTCATGAACTTGGCCAATACGGGCCACGCGAAGCAGGCGAGAATGAAGATGACCAGGCCCACGAACATGTTCTGCACGCCCTGGCCCTCGGCCATGGCGCCGAATCCGATGGCGAAGCAGAGCACGATCATCGGCTTCATGAGGATCAGGGCGATCAGCGCGTTACGCGCCTTCGGCCACCATTCCTGCGTCGAGTCCGAGAGCTGGCCGGCCAGGACCACGGGCATGGTGGCGACCAGGATCATGATGCCGGCCTGCCGCAGCAGCACCTCGAGCCACAGCGCCGCGATGGCGAGGATGCAGATGATCCCGACGACGATGATGACCCCCACCGCCGCGGCGGCCACGCCCTCGCCGGTGATGAGCGCGGTGCCGACGGTCGCGGCCCCTCCCCCGCCGGTGATGAGACCGCCGAAGAGCGTGCCCAGCTGGTGCTGCATCGCCTCGGTCGCGTCGGCCTCGCCGGATCCGCCGCCGTCGAAGGTGTAGTTGACGATCCAGGTGGAGACCGCGTCCGACCAGGTCAGGGCTGTCTGCGTCGCCAGCACGTACACGGAGGAGATGACGCACCACTTCGCCAGACCGATGACGGCGGTGGCGGCCGGCTCGCCTCGCCGGCTGATGGCGACCTTCCCGAACTGCAGGAGCAGCAGGAAGGCGGCGACGACCAGGGAGAGGGTGGTCATGAGGGCGGTGGCCGAGTCGATCCCGGTCCTGGACAGGTCGATGGTCGACGAGGAGTTGAAGATCTTCGCGAACTCCTCGAGCAGCCACACCACGGCCTTGCCGATGTAGCGGGCCGCCTCCTGCAGGGCGTCCGACGCCAACTCACTGACCTTGCCCGCCGCCCAGGTCACCGGGTTCTTCGCGTCCGGGGGGTACGTGCTCTGGCCGTCGCGCAGGCACTTCTGGAAGATGCGGCCCTTCTCGACGCAGGCGGTGACGTACGTGTTCAACTCGTCGAAGTTGCCCTGCTCCTGGTCGTAGGCCTTGCGCCACTTGTCGAGGCGGAGCTCCTCGTACCGCCGGCGGTCGGCCTCGCTGCAATCCCTGGCCGCGTTGCCGTCGGCCCCCTCGCAGGTACCGATGGTGTCGGGCAGGTCACCTGCCTTGGCGGGCTCGCAGGCGCCGTCGGTGGCCCCGAAGTCCATGACGCACCAGTGGCCCTGAGCATCGATGCCCGCGACGTCGCCGCCGTCGGCCCATTCCTCCGGCGGCGGTTTCGGGGGCCCGTAGTCGGCGTGCTTGCCTCCGTGGTCGGCCACTGCGGCCGGGGCGCCGGCCGTGCCACCGGCCAGGCAGCAGAGGAGCACGAGCAGGAGGCACCGGAGCCGGACTGCCTCGGGGTGCCGCGTGCGGTCAGTCCTCATGCCTGACCTGGATCCACCGGTCCTGCCACGCGAAGGGCGAATCCGGGTCGTAGGCGACGGGGAACGTCCGCTGCTCGACGTAGGCCGCCTCGTCCGTGAACTTCCACGCTCCGTCCTGCCACTTCACGATGAAGTCGGCGGTGTCGCCCTTGATCGGGTTGTCGTCGGACGCCTTCTCCGGGGTGGTCGCGTACCGGTCGAAGCTCAGCCAGATGTGCACGACGTCCCCACGGGGCAGCTCGTCGTCGGTCATGCTCCGTATACGTACGGCCTCCACCGTGGTGGTGAAGGTGATCCCGGCCGGTGTGCCGCCCGAGGCAGGCAGACCGGCGCCTTCCCTGAGCGTGCGTACCTCGGAGATCTGCCGGTCGATGTACCCGGTCGCATCCGGCGACGTCACGACGTCCAGCTGCTGGCGGGCCCTCTGGTCGTCCATCCAGGCGTACTCCTCCCAGAAGTGGACGACCGCGGAGACGGCACCGCCAGGACTGTGCGGGAAGCCGATGCCGGCACCGCCCTTCTGAGCCGTCGGCGCACTCAGCGTGATCTTCTTCGCCCGTTCCGGCGTCATCTCCGGCCCGCTGCCGGAGGAGACGGAGCCCGGCGGCTTCGCGCTGCCCGTGGCCGTCGGCCCCGCCGTCGGGGTACCGGAACCGCCCTCGTCGATCAGCGAGTACACGGCGATGCCCCCGGCGGTCAGGAGGCCGACGACCAGGACGGCGAGCCCGCCCAGCAGGAGCTTGGCCTTGCGGGCCCCGCGCTCGTGGTTGTCCATACCGGTGGCCTCAGACCGACAGGTTGTAGACCGCGAGCACCATGGAGCTGGTCAGGCCGATGCCGCCGGCGCCGCACAGGCTCCACAGCACGGACTGCTTGCCTCTGGCGGCCAGCTGGGCCCTTTCCGTGTTGTGCCCGACCGCGACCAGCAGCCACCCGGTCAGGCCTCCGATCACGGCGGCGGCGAGCCCGAATCCCGCGGTCCAGTTCAGGACGGTCTGCACCTGCGTGTTCACCGCCGCGGGGAGGGCGGGCGCGGGCTTCGGTACGACCGGGGGTGGATCCGCGGCGAGTACGGGCAGGTCCGGGGCATGGGCCAGGGCGTGGACCGCGTCCATGAGCGTCATTGCGAACACCTCGTCAAAGCTCGTCTGTCGGATCGTCTACGGATCGGCTACGAAGGGGAGACCACGGCCAGGGGCGCGGGCCGTGGTGCGTCGGGAAGCGGCGTGCCCCATGAGGCTCCGGCCGCCGCGAGGACTTCCTGGCTGAGCCGGCCTGCGGCCGCCCGCGTGCGTGAGCGCAGGCGGGAGACCGTACGCAGCCCATGGGCGCGGATGTGCGGGTCGTACGGAAGGTGGACGACGGCCGCGGCACGCGCCGACAGCATCGTGGCGCCGGCCCGTACGACGGCGGGGAGACGGCCGTCCGTCAGCGAGGTCAGGACCACCACCGTGCGCTGGAGCGGCATCCCGTCGGCGTGCAGTGCCATGACGGCCTGTTGGAGGGCCTGGACGCCGCCGGCGGTGGCGGAGGCACAGAGCACGGGCACCGCGTACGGCAGCTCGCACCAGGACCGACTCCGGCCGGCCTGCCCGGCGCACCGGGACTCGAGGACGTCGTGGGCCACGGGGTGCGGGGTGTCGGCGACGACGCACTGCCAACCGCCGATGGCCGCCAACTGCAGCCACGCGGCCGGGGCCTGCGGCAGTGCGAGTGGAGGGCTGTGCCAGTCACGGCCGTCGGTGAGCACCTGCCAGTCAGTACTGCCGTCACCGGATCGTACGGACGCGGCACGCCGGACCTGGGAGCGGGTGAGCGGTCGGTCCGGCGGCAGCGCGGCCAGTCCGCCTGCCTGCTGTCCGGCCGTCCATGACGGCCAGGGGGACGAGAGACGCGGAGCCGTGTCCAGGACGACGGTGGATGCTCCGGCAGCGGCCATGCGCTCGGCCAGCAGATCCGCCACGGTCGAACGACCGCTGCCCCCCGTCGCCGCCATCACCGGCGTCACCAGACGGATCCCCGATGAGAACGCCATCGGGGACAAGGCCTTCCTGTCCACGCTTCCCCCATACGCGGCAATGCTTCGCATACGCTAATACTATTCGTCGTCTCATCCCACTCGGGCGCACCGGAGTCGCGATATCCGGTCAACCGGATGGTTTGAACGAAACCTCAACATGCCCTGTAATTAGCAGTGATGGCATAGTGTCACATGTGATCACCCGCTGCATCACGCTTCACGATGCGAAGAAGACTGGACATGCGGGTTCGTTTGCGCAAAGTCGGTGCAGCCTAGGGGGACTGTGCGCGTCAGAGGCTGGTTGGCCGTCGTCGTGGGCGGAGTGGTGATGACCCCGGTCGCCATCGGCATGGGCCTCGTGTTCCTCATCGCGGCCTTCGACGAGGACGACGGAGAAATCGACGGAGGCCTGGGGCCGACGGCCGGAAGTCTGCGCATCGGTCGGGGTGGAGTGCCGTCCGCGTACGCGCCGATGATCCTCAAGGCCGCTGCCGACTGTGACGCAGGCCTTCAGCCGGCAGTGCTGGGAGCTCAGCTGAAGCAGGAGTCGAACTTCGATCCGGGGGCTCGCTCCCCTGGTGCCGGCGCGCAGGGCATCGCCCAGTTCATGCCGGGCACCTGGCCGACCTGGGCGACCGACGGAAACGGGAATGGCACCAAGAGTGTGTGGGAGCCCGCCGACGCCATCGCCGGACAAGGGAAGTTCATGTGCAGCCTCATGCGGAAGGGCAGGACGCACTCCCAGTACGACGGATCACCCACCGAGCTCGCCCTCGCCGGCTACAACGCGGGCTGGGGCAGGGTCGACGAGTACCGCGGCGTCCCCCCGGTGACCTTCGCCGGGGGCCAGACGTACCACTACGTCAGGAACATCCTGGCGCTCGCGAAGCAGTTCACCGCCCCCGCTCCCGGCGGTGGCGCCGTACAGCTGCCCGCCGGCTACGCCCTGCCCGACGGCACGCCGCGCGAGGTCCGCACCGCGGTCGCCTGGGCGCTGAGGCAGAAGGGCGGTTGGTACCAGCTCGGCGGTGACTGCACCGACGCGCATGGGAGCGACTCGGCGCACTGGTGCGACTGCTCTTCCCTCATGCAGCAGGCCTACGGGGCGGCCGGCGTCAGGATCCCGAGGGTCACCTACGACCAGGTCGGCATCGGCACCCACGTCAGCGTCGACAGGCCCAAGCCGGGAGACCTCGTCTTCAACCCCGGCAGCGACGGCTCCGACGCCCGCCCCGGGCACGTCGGCATGTACATCGGCGACGACATGGTCATCGAGGCGCCACGCACCGGGGTGCGTACCCGCGTCGTCTCCTACAGCGGCCTGCGCGGTTCCACGAGCGCGCTCACCCGGGTCACCGAGGTCCGCCGGGTGGTGCAGTGGTGATCCATGAGACCGGAGGACGGCCGATGACCGGCGAGCACGAAGAGCTGTTCCCTCCCTGGGGCACCGTCACGCCGGCCTTCTGGGGCACGGGCGGCCGGCAAGAGGAGTGTTCGGCAAAGGAGACCCTGGCCCACATCCCCCAGGTGCTCCGTGGGCGGCTGACGGAGATCGCTGCGACGGCTGCCGGCGGCCGACTGCCCGACGCTGCCTGGATGGCCTACCGCCTCGACACCGACGTCACCGACGAGTACGGCCCCGAGCACCTCAACACGGTCCATGTGCGAGAGGTCCGCGCGCACCTGGCGTACCTGGCGGGCGACCACGCGACCTCGCTCGGGTGGTACCTGCACACCGCCAGGCTGCGGGCGACGGTCCAGGGCCCGGGTCATCCCGACACCGAAGAGGCCACCCGGCGGGTCTACAGCCTCTGGCGCACGGTGCCGGACGCCGACGCGCCCGCGCTCGGGGCAGAAGTTCTGGGCGTTGTCAGCGATATCCACGGGCCCCAGGCTGCGGTGGCTCGCCGGACCCGGCAGCGGCTTCAGGCCCTGGCAGACGCTGCGCAGAAAGCCACAAGCATCCAGAAGCGACCGGAAGCGCTCAGAGGCATTCAGGAGCAGCACCTGATCGAGTAGCTCGCTTTTCCACAAAGGCCGTGTCATCCACAGGGCGTTCACGCTCCGGCCGGTGCGATGCCACGCTTCCCACCAGTGACGACGCACAAGGAAGAAAGGTCCCTCTTGAACACCTCGATGAACACGGTCGACGAAGCTCTGGCGGCGTCGAGTCCCTCCACGGTCCTGGCGGCCGCCTGGGACGCGCTCGATCTCGGGGTCCGCGTGGCCGACGCCGTCACCTGGGACGGCACCGGCGACGAACTCCAGGCACTCACCGCGGCACAGGCGTGTTCGGCCGCCCGCTCCCTGCTGCCCCTGCCTGACACCGGGCCCCCGATCCCTCTGGAGGCCGGCGAGATCCAGGACGGCCCCGGCGGCCTCGCCCCCTACGTCAGCCTCCTGGGCAGAACCCACGGTGCGCTCGCCGCCCTCGCCGGAACCGACGCCCAGTTGGGCGAGGCCGCCGAGCACGCGGCCACGGCCGCGCGGGCGCTGGCTGCCGTACGGGGGCAGTAGTGGCGACGCTGGACGAGCTCTTCGACACCGCCGGTGACCGGCTGCGGACGGCGGCTGCGGCGCCCTCACCCGACCGTGCGGCCACCGCCGGTCACCTCGACCGGTTCCTCACCGCCCTCGTCGGGCCCCTGGCGCTGGACAAGGTGGACACCCCGCGGTCGGCCGTGACGAACGATCTCGCCTTTCGCGTGGGCCGGGCCGGTGATGTCCTGCAGTCCGCGCAACGTCTGCTGCCCTCGCCCGACACGCTCGGCACGCCCGGCACCGCTCCGGCTGAGAGCCACCTCCTCGATGCGTCCGCCGCGGTCGAAGCGGTACGCGACGTCATCCAGAGCCACCACGGCCCCGACCGGGTGCCGCTCAGTGCGTACGCGTACGCACTGACCACAGGCCCGGCCCATCACTACCTCACCCGCCGCTGCGCCGAGCTCGCCTGGGGCGCGGCCCAGGTGGCGTCCTCCCTGGCCCGGGACACCCTGGACCCGTCCGCGGCCGGGGCGTTCGCCGACGTCCGCCGGTTCCTCTCCGAGGCCTCGGTCTTCGGCAGGGACGGTACGCGCGACGCGGACGCCGCGATCGGCGCACTCCCTCTGATGCTTCCCGTCGACCCGGTCCAGACGGACTCCGCGGACCGGCCCCAGGACGTAACGGCGCACCTCGCCGAGGACTGCGACCGGCTGTCCCGGGCCGCGTTCGAGACGCTGCATCACCGCTCCGACCACCGCATGAGCGGATCGGATCTCCAGCAGCTGGCCCGCTGGACGGCCATGCAGCGCCTCCTGGCCGGCCGCGTCCTGCTCAGGGCCGCCGAGGAACTGCCGGAGCAGACTGCCGCCGGCCTGCGGCAGAGCGCGGAAGCACTGCGCGGGTCCGCGCAGGCCTGGCAGAAGTCGGCTACGGCATGGCAGCGGATCGTGGACACCGCCGACCCCCGGTCCCACCCCAAGCTGCCTGCTCCCAGCTACGAGGTCGTCCGCCGCGGCGAGGTGGTGCGCCTGCCCCAGGTCCTCCCCCACCCGTCCACGGTGATCGCCCGTACCGCAGCGGTCCGCGTGGGGCAGCTGCTGTACGGCGCCGAGTGGCGGCCCGAGCTCACCACCCGGCCCGACCCCCGGAAGGGGGCGGCCATCCTCGCGGACGCACGGGGCCCGGGAGCTCTGGCCGCCGCCTTGTACCGGCTTCCCGCCACGGGCTGGCAACTCGCTCTCGCCGCGCCGCAGGCCGTGAACCGGGCACGAGGCGGCCTCGTCACCGATGTCTTCGAGCACCAGGCGCCCGGGCTGAAGGCGCCCGGGCTGAAGGACCACCGCTTCCGTCCGATCGCCCCTCAGCAGCTGAAGGCGTTGGCCGCTCCGTACACGGCGGTCCTGCCTGCTGAGCAGGCATCGGCGGTCTCGCTTCTCGACATCGCCGACCAGGCGGGCGTGCCCGTACCACGAGCACTGCTGGACGCCACGGCCCACCGAGGCCTGGCGGCCACCGCCGCCCGAGGCTGGACACAGCCCCGGAAGGCGACGGTCAGGCCGGTCCAGCCCCGACTCCGGCCACCACAGCCGCAGGTGCTGCTACGACGAAGGGGGCTGTAGCAGACGCTGCCGTCCTCACGCCCAGGGCGACCGCTCGTAGCCGGATACCCGTGCTCGCTCAGCTGCCGGACCCCGTCGGCGGCGGGTGATCCCGACGATCCGGTGCTTGCGCATCAGCCGCTCGACCTTCTTGGACGTTCCGGGCACCTCAGCCGAAACATTGTCACCGCACGTCTTCTGTGACTGTGCGGTGACATTGGCAGCGCGGAACACGGCAAGTCGTTCGTGCAGAGACAGCCACGTCTGCCTCTGCACGAAACACGAACTGCCAGGAGGAACGAACATGGCTATCGCACGTATCGCCGCCGCTGTCACCGCCACGCTCGCTTTTGCCGGTGCGGGCGCTGGGACGGCCCTCGCGTCGGACGTCACCCCGGGAACGGCGGGGGTCTGCCAGCCGGGCACGCTGAAGGTGTCGACGACGGACCTCGGCACCGAGCAGGCGGGCATGAACCATGCCGGGACGTTCCTGAAGGTCACCAACACCGGTGACAGCACCTGCACGTTCTCCGGCTACGCGGGGCTCGCCCTCGAGGGCAGCGGCCACACCGCGCTGACGACACACTCCGAGCACGGCAACACCTACTTCGCCCAGGACCCGGGGGAGCACACTGTCACCCTGCAGGCCGGTGACTCGGCCTACGCGGACCTGGTGTGGACACACACCGGGGCCGACACGGCCGCCGCGCACTACCTGCAGATATCGCCGACCGGCAGCAACTCCCACAGCGTTGTCCCCTTCGAGCAGGACGTGGACAACGGCCGCCTCTCGGTCACCGCATGGAGCGACACCCCGCCCACCGTCTGAAACCGCCCGATCGGGGCGAGCGGTTCGACTCGCCCCGATCCGCGGCAGGCGCCCCACCGGCACGCAGCTGACGGGACAGAGCTCGGCCGTCGGACAGTAGTGCTTCGTCACCTTGAGTGATCTTGCCTGGTGGTGGGCATCTTTGTGGTGTGAAGCTGGGGGATGTCGAGCGGCTCCGGGGTGAGTTGGCGGAGTTTGTGGGTGATGTGTTCGAGTCGTTGCCGCGGCGGGATCAGCCGGGCCACTAGCAAGATCGGTGCGGGGTCGTTCAGATGCTCGGGCCACCGGGAATGCGGGAGGGCTCGGCATGGCGGGACGGCTGGATCCGGTCCCGCTGAGCAGCCAGTTGCGCCTGGCGGACCGTGAACCGGTCCCGCAGCCGAGCCTCCGCGCGGTGCTGAAGTGGCGCCTGCTCGGCGATTCGACGCCGTAGTTCGTGCTCCGCCCTCATGCCATCCACGTCCGTACGGAGGATTTCGGCGCGAGCTCGCAGATCAACGGCGGCCGCGCGTGCGGCACGGACCGCCTCGGCCCGGTCGTTGTCGATCCGCCGGGCCAGCGCGGGAAGCTGGCGCCTCATCACCTCCAGCTCCTCGAGCCGTACGACCGCTGAGCCCGTGCCTCCCCTCGCCTCGTCGCGCAGCGCCTTCGTGTACGGGGAGGACGCCAGGATCCGCTCTGCCTCACGCCGGGCATCGGCGGCCGCCCGGGTGGACGTCTCGTGCTCACGGTCCGCCGCCTCGGCCTGCTGCGTGTACTGCGCGATGAGCTGCTGCTGTTCCGCCCGGGAGGTGCCCGCGAGGCGCAAGGAGATACGGCTGCGTCCGGTGGCCCGCTGGAGGCTGGCGCAGACGTCACGCGCGCCGGCAGCGGCGGCGCCGGCGCGCTCCGCCGCGTCGGCGTCCTGGTGTGACTGGCGGATCAACCGGTCTGCCGTATCGATGAGGTCTCTGGCGTCGTCGGCGATCTGTCGGCCGGGGTGCTGCGTTGCCGGTTCGGTGGACGCTCGACCGTGTTCCCTCGCTCTCCGGTCGGCCGCCGCTGCCCGGCGGATCAGCGAAGCCGCCTTCGACGCGAGATCCGGATCGGTCAGGGCACCGTACGGGCGGGTCTCCCGGTCGTCCCAGCTGGGGAACCTCAGGTCACCTGCGGCCGCGGGAACCGAGTCCGGGGCTGCGCGCAGCTGGTCACTGATCGCGGTCTCCGGCCGGTCCTGCTTCAACAGGGCCGCGCAGGCGCGCAGGGCGCGATCGAGGCGCTCGGGCTCGCTGCCGGCTTCGCCCGGCCTGGCCGCCCTGGTCTCCTCGTTCTTCAACGCCGCTGTGGCCAACCACAGATGATTCTCGCCGCGGGCGCGGGTGATGCCGGGGTAGAGCGCGTACGCGTCGGCGCCGAGTCCGTACAGCAGGGACGTCTCGGCGACGAGCCCTTGGGAATCGGCGACGGTCATCGCGTAGCCCAGCGACAGGGCTCCGTGCCCGATCTGCCCGGGGCTCAACCATGCCTGGCCAGGGGCACCGTCCCCGCGCCACCAGGTGACCTGCACGTTGTGCTCGCCATCGAGAGCGGTGACGACGGCGCGGTAGCCGGTCGGCGCATCCGGGCCTGTGCCGCGCCGCCGTCGGGGACCTCCCTGTAGTACTCGCACGATGTCACCGACGGCGAGAGTGATCTGCTCACCGCGCGGCAGGGCGTAGGTGTGAGTGGCGCCGAGCTCTCCGGCAGCGCTCCTGAGGGCCTGTGCTCCGGCGTTGAGGGTGCCCACGTCGGCATTTCGTGCGGCCAGCAGGACGAGGTACGCGGCCATGTCCTGCGGCTCGGGCCATCGGCGACGCTGCTGATTCCAGGCGGCCAGGATCTCCGTATGCGCCTGCTCGGCAGTCTCGGTGGCGTGCACACGGCCGCCGTCGGCGAGCATGCGCAAGGCCTTGTCCCGGGCGCCGTCCCGCCAGGCTTCCAGGGCCAGGCGCTCGACAGCGTCCTTCTGACGACGGTTGGTGTGCAGGACGGCGCCGCGGACAAGACGGTGGATCTCGTCGAACCCACCGCCTGCGCCGGTCGCCGCCCGCAGTTGCCGGGGGGCGCCGACTCCGATGACCTTCGTGCCCGTCGCGGCTGCCGCGGTCAGCAAGCGTGCCAGCGAACGGTCGTCGGTCAGAACCGCGTCATCGAGCACAAGTACGTCGATCCCACGCAGGCCCTCGCCGCTGTCGATGCGCTGCGTCCAGGAGGCCACGGTGCGTACAGGAATGCCGGAGCCCTCGAACAGATTCTGTGCGAGCACGGCGGAGAGAGAGGCGCCCGCGTGGGTCATGCCGACGGCGTCCCAACCGATGCGGCAGGCTTCCAGCAGCGAGGTCTTACCCGCTCCGGCCGGGCCGACGACGGCGTCGACACCGTGGCCGGCGGTCAGGAGCCTCCGGACGGTGGCACGCTGCACGGCATCGAGCGCGAACCCGGAGGCGACCTCGAAAACCCCCAGCGCGGCGGCGGCCTGGTCCTCGGTCAGCTGGGCCGAGCCGCTCGCGTACCGGGAGCGGGCATGATCCACGATGGCCTGCTCGGCGTCGAGGATGTCCTGCGTGGTGTAGCGGCCGGTGTTGCTCATGGCAGTCGAGCCGCGGTGCGGGAGAGGCCGGGCGTAGCCGGGTACGGCGAGAACCTGCTCGGTCAGTTCGTCGAGCGCGGTCGTTTCGAGGCCGTACGGACAGGCGTTGGCGACGGCCGCGAGGAGTTCGGCGCGACGAAAGTCCTTGGCGCTGCTTGTCAGCCCGTGCTCGGGGTCGAAGACGTTGCGGGCGATCGCGTCGGGCGGCGGGATCTGCGGGCCTGTCGATCCGCCGGCCCTGAGCCCGCCGGACGGCCCGGGGCCGGGCGCGGCGGCCGCGATCATCGCGTCGACGTCGATACCGAGGGCCGCCGCGCGCTGACGCCAGTGGGCGTGCAGGTCGATGTCACCCTCGTCATGCTTGGCGTGCCGGGTCTCGGCCGAGACCCGGAGCTTCTCGTCGCGGCCGGCGTCGGCTCCCGCCAGCGCGTCGACCTGGGCCGCGCGGCGGGAGTAGTGCGTGCGCAGCTCGGCCGGGATACCCCGGACCTCCCAGGCCCGGGTACGGCCGTCGCGTTCGTACCGCACACCGAACCGCTCGCTCGCCAGAGCGCGGACGCGGGCCTTGAAGAGGGCGTCGAAGGCCCGCGCGTGCCGGTGCAGATCCATGCCACCGTTGGCGATGACGCGCCAGACGCCGTCCTCGCATCGGGCGATGTTGGCGATGACCAGATGCACGTGCAGGTGCGGGTCGCCAGGAGTGTCGTCGACGGGCCGGGCGGACTGGTGCTCCACGCTCCAGCCGAGCAGCCCGCCGGTGGCGATCCGGCGCCGCTCCCCCACCTCGCTCGCGACGCTGTAACCGATCCATCGTTCGAGCTCGGCGAACGCCTCACGTTTGGCCTCGTGGACCAGGGAGCGGAACTCGGCCTCCCGGCGAGGACCGAGCAGGGCCCACAGCGTGGAGGCGCTCTTGGGGAGGTCGGCGACGAGGTCGTAGGCGCGGACCCGGACGTTGACGCGGTCCCTCTCATGGGCGCGGGCCCGTACGAGTCCCTCCGCGTCGTAGACGTCGGCCAGGTCGATGCCGGCGGCCCGGGCGATCCGGTGGAGGGAGTCGATCTGCAACCGGTGCTGCTCGCCCCGCGCGTTCACCATGCGGGCCAGGGTGGCGTACTTCTTCTGCTGCTTCGGGGTGCCGGCCAGGAGGTCCTTCGGCTCGACTCCCACGGCCGTCGCGGCATGTCCGATCGCCTCGACCAGTCGAGCACCGACGAGCTGAGCGGCGGGGTGCGCACGCAGTTCGGCGCCGACGAGCCGCTCGCCGGTCCGCGGGTGTACGCCATTGGCGAGCGCCCGAGCCGCGCGTTTGCCGGCCTCGTCCAGAGACGTGCCGGCCACCAGCCCGACTTCGGTCAGACCGTCGCCGAGCCAGACCAGTCCACTGTCCTGACCGGCGGTCATCCGGTGGCCGGGCTGAGCGTCGATGCCGGGCTCGGCGGCGTCATCGGCCTCCTGGCCGCCACACCGCACGTAACAGCCGGCGTTCCCGGAGAGGCGGTATTCGACCTGCTCCATGTCCACGATCCGACTGACCCAGGCCACCTGCTCTGCCTCTCCCCTACTCCCTGCGGTCAGACGAACTACTCCGGCGGGTACGTTCCTTGGAGGACGTACCTTTGTCCATCCATCCAGATTGATCTTACAGATCCTACGACGGTGGACGTGGAGCTGGGCTGCTGTCGGACGACGTCAGAACGTCAGTGGCTGGCGACAGCGAATGTCAGTGGTCGGCGACATGAGCTGTGTCAGTAGGCGGTGACGGCTCGGAGAGCATCCGCAGGCTGTACGCGCTGACCGCCGGCATGCAGAGCCAGGGGTGCTTTCGCGTGCGAGCGTACGCGGGCGGTGCCAGGCCGTCGGCCTCCTCAAGGGGCTCCACTCCTCCTCGTCCTCCAGGTAGATAGATGTGTGGCGGATCTCCGGCGTATCTGTGGCGGAACTCTGGCGAATGTCCGTATCGTGTGGGGGTATGGAATCTTTTTCTGGGCAGGTGGGTCGGCGGATCCCGCAGGAGTGGACGTCGTCCCGGCCGCGCGCGCAGCGGGCGCTGGAGCTTGCTGATCGGCTTCGCCGCCGGATCGGCGCGGGGGACTTCGATGAGGGGGTTCCCGAGGAGATCGCCCTGGCCGCGGAGATGGGCGCCTCCCGTAACGCGGTGCGGGAGGCCTTGGGGCTGCTGCGGGAGGAGGGGCTGATCGTGCGGCGCCGGGGGGTTGGCACCAGTGTGGTGCGGCCTCAGTACGGGCACGGCCTGGACCGGCTGGCGGGGCTCGCGGAGATCCTCGCCGATTCCGGCACCGTGACCAACGAGGTCCTGGCGGCGGAGGTCGTCGCCGAGGTTCCCGAGCCGTTCGCGGCCCGGCTGAACCTCCCCGCCGGCGTACCGGCCGTGTACATCGAGCGGGTACGCCGCCTCAACGGCATGCCGCTGTCGCTGGACATCACCTACCTGACCGGCGACATCGGAGCCGCCGTCCTGGACGGCGACCTCGCCGGACGGGACGTGTTCGCCCTGATCGAGGAGGCCACCGGGGCGCCCTTGGGGCATGCGGAGCTGACCGTCCACGCCGCCAACGCGAACACGGACGTCGCCGCCGTGCTCGACATCCCACCCGGCACGGCGATCTTCACCATCGAACGCCTCACGCACCTGGCCGACGGCCGGCCCGTGGACGCGGAAACCCTCCACATCCGGGCCGACCGGATGGCCCTGCACGCCACCGTGCACCGCGGACGAACAACCAGGAGCAGCTGATGGCAGGCCTGACCACCTCCGTCCTCCTGCTTCTGGGGCTGATCGGGCTCCTCGGCGGGATCGGCATCACGGCGCTGGGGCCGGGCGGCGTCCTGCCCACCATCGGCCTGTTCGCCCTCACCGACCTCACCGCCTCCCAGGTCGCCGGCACCGCAATCGTCACCCACGTCGCCACCGGCGCCCTGGCCACCTGCGCCTACGCCCGCTCCGGCCAGTTCCGCGACCGCCCGACCCTGCGCACCGCGCTCCTGCTCGCCGCGACCGCCGCCGTCGGTACCCCGCTCGGGGTGATGGTGAACGCCGGCGTCTCCAAGCGCGCCTTCGGGGCCGTGCTCGGCGTGATCGTCGCGCTGGTCGCCGCACTCGTCTGGTACCGCGAGTACCGAGCCCAGACCGCCAGAGCCTCCCACCCTCCGGTGGCTGTGGTGGCCGTGCTCGGGCTGGCCGTGTCCATGGCGGCCGGGATCATCGGCGTCGGCGGCCCGATGCTGACCGTCCCCCTCCTGATCGCCCTGGGCGTCCCCCTCCTTCAATCCCTCGCGGCAGCCCAGGCCCAGTCCGTCGTCATCGCCACCATCGGTACCGTCGGCTACCTCTCCCAAGGCGCCATCAACTGGCCACTGGCCCTGGTGGTCGGCATCCCCGAACTCGCCGGCGTCCTCCTCGGCTGGAAAATCGCCCGGACCCTCCCCACACGCAGCCTCAAAAAGGCCATGGTCCTCACCCTGGCCACCCTCTCCGTCTACCTCGTCCTCCACGGATAGCACCCGCACGCACTCGGGCATCGGCCACTCCCCAACCGCCCACCGGCCTCCCGCGACGAAGCCGCCACACCACTGCCACACCCCGTGTCGCCGAACACTGACAATCTCGTGTCGCCCGACACTGATCGCGCACAGCATGGGTGGTCCGGTGGCCATCGTCCTGGCCACCCGGCGCCCCCAACTGCTCTCCCGGCGGCGCTCTCGGACCATGACCGGCAGTAGCGCCCAAGCGGCGGTGACGAGGAGAGAGCCGCACGGGTTTCTCGGCCTCGGGCGCACCGGGGCCTACCTACGAGCAGCCGGCCTGCCCTTACCTTGCTGCTACCACCCTGCTACCTTGAATGTATGTCATCCCAGAAGAAGCAGACCCAGCTCCGGCTCGAGCCGGGAGTGCTCGCAGCCGGAAAGGACGCCGCGGCAGCTCGCGGCCTGGACTTCAACCGGTACATCGAGCGGCTCATCGCCGAGGACACCTCAGGCGCCCGGGCCTCCGGGATGGCGAGCGCCCAGCGCCTCCTGGACGAGCACGGCTCGTTCCTCGACGCTCTCGAGAGGGATCTCGACACCCAGCACTCCCCCGCGCCCAGCCGGAGTGCCGCTGCGTGAGCATGTCCCTGCACGTAGATCTGTCCTGGATCCTCGAAGTGGCCGAGCGCGCCGGCCACCACGACCCCGCCCCTGAGGACCTGGGAGTCCCTCTCGCCGCCGTCGCTCGCCACCGCGCCGAGCTTCTGGAGACCCCCGTCTACCAGGGCGCCTTCGCGAGAGCCGCAGCCCTGGTACACACCTTGGGGCGGCTGCGCTGGCTGGAGCAGTCCAACCTGAGCGTGGCCTGCGCCGTCGCCGTGATGTACCTGGAGGCCAGTGGGGTCCCCGTGGTACCGACACGGGAACAGCTGTCTGAACTGGCACGTGAGCTGTACGACCCGAAGTGCACAGCAGCGCGCGTCGCAGCAATACTGCGGACCTGGCGACGCTGACTGCGCGTGCGTGTTGTCCGCGGACAACACGCACGCGCAGTCGGGCAGGGCGCATAGACGGCGATCCTGCTGGCCAGCTACCCCCGCACAGGCCGGAAAAGGCTCTTACGCCAGCCACCGCGGCAGGGACTCTCGGGACTATCCCGCGCTCGTGCGGGGAGCAGGGCCGTGCGCCGTACCCAATGCCGCGCTATGAGGGACCATCCCCGCGGGCGCGGGGAGCAGCTGGCGGCGCTGGGGACGTTCCTGATCAATGCGGGACCATCCCCGCGGGCGCGGGAAGCAGACCAACCACGGCACTGCCAAGGGCATTGCCCAGGGACCATCCCCGCAGGCGCGGGGAGCAGCCACTATCCGCACGCCTGCACGCCCGCACGCACGGGACCATCCCCGCGGGCGCGGGGAGCAGACCACCCAGCGCACAGGATCCATCCTCTCCGCGGGACCATCCCCGCGGGCGCGGGGAGCAGCTTTCGGTCTTCCCACTGGCGGTGCTACTCGATGGGACCATCCCCGCGGGCGCGGGGAGCAGAACGGTCAGCGGATTCACGTCGCCTACGCCCGGGGACCATCCCCGCGGGCGCGGGGAGCAGAGTACGCCCCGAGGATGCCCATCGTGAGGCTGGTCGCGATGGCGGGACCATCCCCGCGGGCGCGGGGAGCAGCTCTTCGGGGTCGAGGAGGTTGATCATGGCCCTGGGACCATCCCCGCGGGCGCGGGGAGCAGATAGCCTCCGGGCCATGACGAAACCTCGCCCCGGGACCATCCCCGCGGGCGCGGGAAGCAGACCAACCACGGCACTGCCAAGGGCATTGCCCAGGGACCATCCCCGCAGGCGCGGGGAGCAGCCACTATCCGCACGCCTGCACGCCCGCACGCACGGGACCATCCCCGCGGGCGCGGGGAGCAGACCACCCAGCGCACAGGATCCATCCTCTCCGCGGGACCATCCCCGCGGGCGCGGGGAGCAGCTTTCGGTCTTCCCACTGGCGGTGCTACTCGATGGGACCATCCCCGCGGGCGCGGGGAGCAGCCAGAGGACACCGCCCGGCCCGAGGACGGCGAGGGACCATCCCCGCGGGCGCGGGGAGCAGGGCTCGGCCGCCCGGCGGATCCGCCGGGCGAAGGGACCATCCCCGCGGGCGCGGGGAGCAGAACGGTCAGCGGATTCACGTCGCCTACGCCCGGGGACCATCCCCGCGGGCGCGGGGAGCAGAGTACGCCCCGAGGATGCCCATCGTGAGGCTGGTCGCGATGGCGGGACCATCCCCGCGGGCGCGGGGAGCAGCTCTTCGGGGTCGAGGAGGTTGATCATGGCCCTGGGACCATCCCCGCGGGCGCGGGGAGCAGATAGCCTCCGGGCCATGACGAAACCTCGCCCCGGGACCATCCCCGCGGGCGCGGGGAGCAGGTGAAGGACCCCGGGGCGCTGGGCGGCCCGGGGGGACCATCCCCGCGGGCGCGGGGAGCAGCACCGGTCCTTGTCCTCTCGCCGGGCACCGCAGGGACCATCCCCGCGGGCGCGGGGAGCAGATTGTCCCCACCTGGAACAAGATCGCGTCCGTGGGACCATCCCCGCGGGCGCGGGGAGCAGACTCACTGACCTGCTGTTCTACCAGCGGGTAGCCCACTTCTGATGCACTTTCACCGAATCCGACATTGCCCCTATATCACCCAATCCACCCATCGTCTCGAACGGCTCACCTCAAGCATCCCTCCCCCATCCGGGTGACATGCCGCGAATTCTCACCCCCGCCTGCGTCACAGACCATAACGAGGTGAGTAAGGTAACCGCATGACCGTCCCATACTCCCCCGATGACAGGGAAAAGGTAGTCGCCAAGTTGCCGGCGGCCTTGAGGCAGGAACTCAAGGTCAGAGCAGCCGAGTTCGGCGTCGACATCAAGGACGCCGTGACCGAAGGCGTCCAGGCATGGCGTGCTGATGACGCCGAGCGCTCCCCCGTGGACACCACGGGAGGAAGTTCGTTCTCCACCTATCTCCCCGCCGGGCTGTACGGGGAGTTCAAGGACGACTGCAAGCAACGTGGCCTCCCCTTCAACCAGGGCATCGCGCAAGCAATCCGGCTGTGGCTCGACACTCATCTCTCTCCCCGTAGCCCCGCAACGCGGCCCAGCTGGGCCCGTCGGTTCATCTTCGGTAACCAGAAGGGTGGAGTCGGCAAGACGGCGACATCCTCCGGTGTCGCACAGGCGCTGGCCGAGGCAGGCAACCGTGTGCTGCTCATCGACTTCGACCCTCAGGGCCACCTCACCAAACAGCTCGGGTACGACCTGTTCGACATCGAAGCCCCCAGCCTGGCCAAGCACATGCTGGGCGAGGCAAGGGGAGAGCTTCGTGAACTCCTCGTCCCGATAGAGGACGGTGCCTTCAGCGGCCGGCTGTTCATGCTGCCGGCGTGCAAGGACGCGTTCCTGCTCGACGCCAAGCTCGCTACGAGCCGCTTCGTCCGTATCAAGGAGACGGCTCTCGAGAAGGCTCTGGAGCCGCTGGAGAAGGAATTCGACTACATCGTGGTCGACTGCCCGCCCAGCCTCGGGTACACCATGGACACCGCCCTGTACTACTGCCGCACACGCGAAGGCGAGGCTTCCGGCCTTTCCGGCATCTTCATCCCGGTGCTCGCGGAGGACTCGTCCGCCGACGCCTACGACATGCTCTACGACCAGATCCAGGACCTGAGCGCGGACATGGAGGTCGAGATCTCGATGCTCGGATTCATCGTCAACATGTACGACAGCCGCAAGGGTTACATCGCCACGTCGTCACTCCACAGCTGGAAGGAGATCGGCGATCCGCCGGTCGTCGGTGTCATGCCCGAGCTCAAGGAACAGCGCGAGTCGGTGCGCCTCAAGCAGCCCTTGCTGTCCTACGCCCCGGAGTGCGAGCAGTCCGAGGTCATGCGTGCCATTGCTCGGAAGGTCATGTCATGAGCGTTGCCGATCGGCTTGGCACGGGCGCGTCCTTCGGAGGCGTGCCGCGCGGCCGCAGCGCCCGTGGCCGGGCGAAGGCCATAGTGCAGGGCGACGTTCCGGCGTACGAGTTGCGGCGCCTCCCTCTGGAGGATGTCGCACCGACACCGCTCAACCCTCGCCGCAACTTCGGTTCGGAGGAAGACCTCACCCGCTTCGGTGAGGAGCTGCGCATCGCACAGCTCGCGGCGTGCGTCGCCGTGTCCCGTCCCGCGTACTTGCGGCTCTGGCCTGAACACGAGGCGCAGATCGGTGACTCCGCCTACGTCCTGGTCAATGGCGAGCGGAGGTTCCGCAGCGCGGTCCACGTAGCCCTGGAGTCTTTGGACTTCGTCGTACGGGATGACCTGGCAGCCTCCCGCGAGGAGTTCGTCGATCACCTGCTCAAGGAGAACCTGGAGCGGGAGGACTTCGATGTCGTCGAGCGTGCGCGCGGTGTCCTCGAGCTGGTACGGGTGTGCAGCGAGGAGTCGGAGAAGGGTGCGCGTACGCGGGCCGCCAAGCGACTCGGGCGTGACCGTTCGTGGATCACGAACCAGCTCGCCCTTCTGGAACTCCCCTCCGAGCTGCAGGCGATGCTCAGCTCCGGTTCTCTACCCGAACGTGACGGCCGTCTGCTGGCTCGGCGGCTGAAGGAAGAGCCCGGACTCGACGGGGCGCAGCTGCTGGCTCATCTCAAGGGGACTCGGGAGCAGGAGGTCCGCGCGCGCGAGGAGGAGAAGCTTCTCCTCCGCCAGGCCAAGCAGGCCGCTGCTGCACAGCCTTCCGCACCGGTTACCGGCAGCTCGGAACCGGTGGGCCACTCCCCTGTTCCGGGTTCCGTGTTGTCCGCGGACAACACACCGGGCACGACCGATGCCGTTCAGCCGGCTCCAACCGCGGCCCGGTCTCGTACGAACTCCACTCCCGCCGAAGAGCCTGTGTTGTCCGCGGACAACACGGAGGGTTTGTTGTCCGCGGACAACAAGACGGTCGTCGAGCCGGAAGCGTCGGCCCCGGCTGTCCCCGTACCCGCTCCATTGTTGTCCGCGGACAACAAGCGCGATGCCTCAGCGGCTCTGCACGAGACGGCCGAATCCACAGAGGAACGCAGCCTGCTCCTGGTGCGCCAGCTCGGCCCATCCATCAAGGAACAGGCGCGGACCCTCGCGTCCGGACTTCCTCCCGAGCAGCTCACTCAGCTCATCGAGGAGCTCCACGCTTACGTGTGACGTGCGAAATCACGGATTCGTGCGCCCGGGGGCCTGCTGGCCCTCGGGCGCACTTCTGTCTTCAGCGGCTACCGACCGAGCCGGCCGACCACGCGGCACAAGCACCACGTCCCCTCTGTATGTCCGGAACGAGAACCCGATCCACCCGGTTCAAGTTCGGCCGCACTCCAATCAGAGCGCGATGCGAAGCCGATCGCGTTCGCACTCCGCGACGTCATTCCAGGCACCGACCTCGCATCCGTTGCCCAGCCCGGCATCAGTGCGGCGATCTGGCTCCATGCCACCGACGTCCAGGCCATCCACGATGCTCTCGTCGCCGACGGTCACCGCATCGTCTCCGCACCGATCGACGGACCCTTCGGCCGGAACGTTCACCTTCGCCGACCCCGACGGCTACCAAATCACCCTCCACGACCGCGCCTGAGAACCAGACACTGCGGCCGATCACGGTCTCCCCGAAGACACCGGCTGCCCTGGCGCCCACCAGCGCATCGTGCCCACCTGCCGAGGCAGACTTGCCCGATGCTGGCCGCTTCACGTCCTGTGTTGTCCGCGGACAACACACCCCACGGCGAGCGCGCCCTCTCACGCGACGGGCAGCGGACGGGCTGGTTGTTGTCCGCGGACAACAGAAGAAAGGCGCGGGGCGCGGCGATCTCGTCCCTGGGGGGACTATCCCGGCGGGCGCGGGGAGCGGCGGATCCCGCCGTTCGCGTAGCTCAGCCCCTTGGGACCATCCCCGCGGGCGCGGGGAGCAGTGCTGGAGCAAGGAATCGGTGTCGGCCGCCGTGGGACCATCCCCGCGGGCGCGGGGAGCAGTTCCGTACCCCGGGAGGTCGAGCGTGAGCGCGAGGACCATCCCCGCGGGCGCGGGGAGCAGGGGGATCAGCTGATCCAGTCGGGCCCGGACGGGGGACCATCCCCGCGGGCGCGGGGAGCAGGCGGCGCCCTGGGCGGCGGCTTCCATAAGGCCGGGACCATCCCCGCGGGCGCGGGGAGCAGACAGCGGAGCTGGAGGACACTGGTGGCGAAGAGGGACCATCCCCGCGGGCGCGGGGAGCAGACCCTGCCCTGTTCGGGGAGATCGCCCACCACGGGACCATCCTCGCGGGCTCGGGGAGCAGATGGTGCTCGCCGAGGCGTCGGGGCCCGTGGTGGGACCATCCCCGCGGGCGCGGGGAGCAGGCGTTCCAGCCACCACCGAAGCAGACTGTGTAGGGACCATCCCCGCGGGCGCGGGGAGCAGAACGTGAGCGTGCGCCACCCGCCGTTGCGGCGGGGACCATCCCCGCGGGCGCGGGGAGCAGCCCTTCGCTGGCTACTTCATCCGGCGGATTCGGGGACCATCCCCGCGGGCGCGGGGAGCAGACTCCGTGACCTGCAGTTTTATCGCCGGGTTGACCCAGTTCTGAGCACTTTCAGAGAAACCGACATATATCCCTTTTCAGGCAAGATCTAAAAGTTCGCCAGCGACAGGCAACTGACCAACCCTACTCGCACCCAGCCCCACCCCGGAGTAGTTCACTCACATCATCAACACATTTTCCACATTTTCTTCATTCACCTGCGAGGCCGGACACTTTGCAGATATCCATCTGGCATGACAGTCGAAGGCGGCTCCCGCTCCGGTCTGCGGGCAAGGCTGCGCGGTCCCGTGCTCAAGGTGTGGGCCAAGCATGATCGGGACTCCGATGGCTGGCTGCCGCTGTGGCGGCACATGGAGGACAGCGCCGCAGTGGCAGGGCTGTTGTGGGACGAGTGGTTGCCGCAGTCGATACGGAACCTGATCTCTGCCGAACTGCCGGGTGCCGCAGACGACGCCCGTCGTCTCGTTGTGTGGCTGGCCGGCGTGCACGACATCGGCAAAGCCACACCGGCGTTCGCCTGTCAGGTGGAGCCGCTCGCGCAGGCGATGCGAGCCGATGGGCTGGAGATGCGCTCCCAGCGGGCGATGGGCGCGGACCGGAAGGTGGCTCCGCACGGGCTGGCCGGGCAGGTCCTGCTGGGGGAGTGGCTGGAGGACGCCCACGACTGGGCCGTCTCGCAGACGGGTCAGTTCACCGTTGCGGTGGGCGGACACCACGGAGTACCTCCCGAACATGGTCAGATCACCGCTCTGGACAGGCACCCTCAGCTGCTGCGCACCCCGGGCAGGAGCAAGGAGTTGTGGCAACGCGTACAGCAGGAGCTGTTGGACGCGTGCGCGGCGGAGTTCGGTGTGCTCGACAGGCTCAGCGCATGGCGATCGGCGAAGTTGCCGCAGCCCGTACAGGTCGTTCTCACAGCACTGGTCATCGTCTCGGACTGGATCGCCAGCAACCCCGATCTGTTCCCCTACTTCCCCCAGGACGCGTCCCGTAGCAACGAGGAACGGATCGAAGCCGCCTGGCGAGGTCTGAACCTGCCGGCAGCCTGGCGTGCCGCGGAGCCACCGGCAGATGTCCAGGAACTGTTCGCCTCCCGCTTCGCGCTGCCTCCGGGCGCAAAGGTCCGCCCGGTCCAGGAGGCGGCCGTGGAACTGGCCCGAACCATGGACGCCCCGGGGCTCCTGGTGATCGAGGCGCCGATGGGGGAGGGGAAGACCGAGGCCGCGCTCGCCGCCGCAGAGGTCTTCGCGGCACGGTCCGGCGCCGGCGGCGTGTTCTTCGCGTTGCCGACGATGGCCACGGGCAACGCCATGTTCCCCCGGCTCCTGGACTGGCTCCAGCGTCTTCCCGCACCGGACGACGGTGCACGCCATTCGGTCTTGCTGGCCCACTCCAAGTCCGCGCTGAACGAGGACTTCACCGACCTCATGGAACGGGGCCAGGTCAAGGCAGTCGACCTCGACACCGCAGATGGCTCACAGGAGTTGCGGTCCTCCAGCCGTACGCGTACGGCCCCAGCCGAGTTGGTCGCGCACGCATGGTTGCGCGGCCGGAAGAAAGCCATGCTGTCGTCGTTCGTCGCGGGCACGGTCGACCAGTTGCTGTTCGCCGGACTGAAGAGCCGCCACCTGGCTCTACGCCATCTCGCGGTCGCGGGCAAAGTGATCGTCATCGACGAGGCACACGCCTACGACACCTACATGAGCGCCTATCTCGACCGGGTGCTCTCCTGGCTGGGCGCATACCGCGTCCCGGTGGTGGTGCTCTCCGCGACTCTCCCGGCAACCCGGCGCCGCGAACTGGTCGAGGCGTACGCGGGCAGGAAGAAGGCCGATACCCGCGACTTCGATGGTGTGGCTCAAGCGGGGGAGTACCCACTGCTGACGGCCGTCGCGCCTGGCGGGACACCGGTCCTGCGCCGTCCATCGGCCTCGGGCCGCGGGGTGGACGTCGTGCTGGAACGCATCGACGACGATCTGTCGCTTCTCGCCGACCGCCTGGAGGACCAACTCGAGGGCGGCGGCTGCGTTCTCGTCGTACGGAACACCGTACGACGGGTGGTGGAGACGGCACGGGCGCTGCGGGAGCGGTTCGGGGACTCCGACGTGACCGTCGCGCACTCGTGCTTCGTCGACGTCGACCGCGCGGCCAAGGACACCTCGCTGCTCAAACGGTTCGGGCCTCCGGAGAAGGCGGATGACCGGCCGGCCCGGCACATCGTGGTCGCCAGTCAGGTCGCCGAGCAGTCACTCGACGTCGACTTCGACCTCCTGGTCACGGACCTGTGTCCGGCCGACCTCCTGCTCCAGCGCATGGGCCGCCTGCACCGGCACCTCCGGGGAGGTGAGGACCAGGCGGAGCGGCCCGAACGGCTCCGTACGGCCCGCTGCCTGGTCAGCGGTGTCGTCGACTGGACAGCCGACGTGCCGGAGCCGGTTCGTGGTTCGGTCGCCGTGTACGGGGCGTACGCGCTGCTGCGGTCCGCCGCAGCGCTGCTCCCGCATCTCGAGGGCGGACGGCGGCATCCCGTACGGCTGCCGCACGACATCAGCCCCCTGGTACAGCATGCCTATGCCGAGGAGTCCCTCGCGCCCGCGAGCTGGGCTCAGGACGTGTGCTCCCCGCGCGTGCGGGGATGGTCCCTTCGTCAGGTCGAGGGTGATGGTGTTGGTGTCGTGCTCCCCGCGCGTGCGGGGATGGCCCCTGACCCGTGGGGCAGGCTTGTTGTCCGGGTCCGTGCTCCCCGCGCGTGCGGGGATGGCCCCGACGCAACGCCCCGATCCTGTACCGGCTGCTTGTGCTCCCCGCGCGTGCGGGGATGGTCCCGGCAACCAAGCTGGCGCCCTTTGAACGACAGCGTGCTCCCGCGCGTGCGGGGATGGTCCCCGGTCTCGTGGCGGGCCGGTGACGGGCCCGCCCTCGGGCAGGCACCGCCCCTCGTCGCGGGCGTCAGAGCGCGCTGAAGCCGCTCTCTCCCGGTCGGCGGCAGCCAGTGATGGCCGCCAGGGGAATTTCCCCGATGAAATCCATTTCCCGGGTGGGGCCAACGGGACCGATGACAACCGCGGTCGCGGAATCCAGGGACGTGCTGTTGGCGTAGACCGTCGGCTTGGTCAGGATCTTGCTCCGCGCGGGCGGCGCGGCGAATTGGTACCAGCCGTTGACCTGGATCCGGTAGAGGTGCCGGTCATTGCTGGCGTACCCACCGCAGTCCTCGTCCAGCGCCGTGGAGACCAAGGTCGGCTTGGGGCTGCTGACATGGGCCCGGGCGTAGGCGATCGGGTCGTCAAGGAACATGGCGAGTTCGGTTGCGACGGACGCGTTGTTGCGGGACCTCATGCCGTTTGCCTGCTGGATGACCTCAGGAGAGCGCCCATCGGCTCGGAAGAAGACCAGACTGGCCGGTTCGGCGAGCGTGTACCCGTGCGCGGGGGTGTCGGAGTTCGCCTGCGCGGGATCCGCGTCGGCCGACGTCTGCCCGGCCGAGTTGGTCTGGTCGGCCCCGCCGAGCCTCAGCTTGTCGGGCTTGGGCGGTACGGGCGGCGGCTTTCCGGGCGCAGTTTGCACGGCGACCGGGCCGCCGCGACCCTCGTGGGCGGCACTGGCGGCGGGGGCAGTCCGTGGCTCCACGGCGCGTTGCACACCGAGCGGTGCCTGCATGACGCGCTGCGCGTTGACCTCCGCGGCGCGTTCGAACCTGTCGGAAGCGTCGGAGACCCGGAGTCCGTTGCCCATGTCCGTACCGGCCACAGGGCCCTGACGCTGCTGGATGACATGGGTCAGTTCATGGGCGAGGGTGTGCTTGTCCCCACCGTCGGCGCCGACGACGACATGGCGGCCCGACGTGTAGGCGCGGGCACCGACCTCGCTGGCCGAGGCACGGGCGGCGTTGTCGTCGTGGACGCGCACGTCGGAGAAGTCCGCGCCGAGCCGCGCCTCCATTTCCTGGCGCACTGGGTCGCCGAGGGGCTTTCCGGCGCTGCGGAGCACGTCGTGGACGGCGGAGCGCTGCACCGGTGCGGGCGAGGTGGCGATCTCCTGGTGGTTCTCCTGGTGGCCGCAGCCGGCGCCGTGCGCGTGCTGTTCCCGGGCCCAGGGGTGGTCGGCTTCGCGGAGCATCTGGACAACCGCGGCGTTGCCCACAGCGGCCTGTAGGCCGAGCAGGCCATGCTGCGCGGGCGGGGCGGATGCGGACCGACTGGCAGGGGTACGGCTGTGGCCCACCCCGGTGTGGGAGCCAGCCTTCTCGTGATCGTGCACGGGAACCCCTACTCTTGGGTGTGAGATCGTCAACTTCCCTGAGTACGTGACGGGGAGCCGCTGGCGCAAGGCACGAGCGGGCAGCATGCGGTGACTGGACGGGCACATCCGATGCCGCGATGATCCGCGTGTGGGCCCGTCTGTTCTCGCCAGGGGGAGAACGGGCCCCGAGGTCCAAGGTGCAGCTGCTCGTAGACGTCATCCGGCACACTGGCTTCGTGCATCTCAAGGAACAGCGATCGTCGACCGGTCCCGGAGTCAGTTGTCGATCAGCTGGCTCGTAAATGTCGAAGAGAAATGACGGCAGTGCCGTGGCAGGCCACCATGCCGGCTCGGCCCTACGGCCGTCTGCCGCGGCTCAGGATTTCCTCTGACACGCGATCGGTCGGACACCGTCACCCTCCTCGGCGATGCCAGCTGGCTCCGTCGGCGGTCTCGTCGACAAGGAAACCGTGATTCGGCGACAGCCCGCCGAGGCGCTCGTAGGATGCCTGGATGCCCAAGCCGATACGGATGAGCCCCCACGCGTGGGTTGCCGCGTGGGCGGTGCTGTGCGCGGCTTGCCTCGCCGCCACCGCCAAACTGAACGCCTCCTCGGCACCAGCTCCGCAGCCCGAGAAGTCCGTCAGTATCGGGTGCGCCGAACGCATCGCGGACATCGAGGCGCAGCTGGCCAAGGCCAAGCAGGAAGGCAAGGGAGACGGAGTGCTGGTCTTTTCACAAGTCCAGGTCGGCACCGAGGACAATTGCCGTGACGATCTCCATCACCGCTTCCGTGGTGATCAGTGAGCCGCGGTACCTGGCTCGCCGTGATGGCAGGGCTGACCTTCGTCGCTGCCGGGGCGGCCATTGCCGTGGGCGCCACGTCGGAACCGGAGCCGCGGCCCACGCCGCCGCGGGTGTACTCCTCCTGTCTGGTGGCCGACACCAAGCCGGTGCCTGCGGACGGCGACCCGTGCGGCGGCCGCTGAAGAACGTCCGAGCGACCGTCCGCCGCATGGCAGAGCGCCCAAACCCAAGCCGGCCTCTTGGCCGACGGCGCCACCACAAGAACCGTGGACATCGGAGCCCATCCCGATGAGGGGAACCCTGTTCGTCGAGGGGGGAGACCCAACTGGCCACCGACAGCCCTGGCAAGAGACCTGGTGCCTCCCAAGACCAACAAGCGACGTCACAACTGCAACTGCTCGATAAGGCCAAGCACACTGAACCTCTTCGAGTTGGCCACCGATCGGGTGATGAGACCGTGAGGCGAAACGAGCGAGGCCCCTGGGCTGTTGATCGAGATGTCTGACGTCTCAATCACATTGCTCGGAGGCATCGTTGGTCCTCCATCCTGCCGCACTTGATCTACCGCATGCACTCGTGGAGTGGGTCACGATGCTGATCGTCGCCCGCGAGGGCGACCGGCTCCGCAAGCTCCGTCCCTCCCAGCACGCGATGGTGGCACTGGTGTACCTGCGAGAGCACACCACCCTCGCGAAGATCGCCGCCGGATTCGGGATCAGCGAGTCCACCGCCCACGCCTACACCGGTCCGGTCGTCGACCTGCTCGTCGCACCGAGCCCCAGCCCTGCCATCAGGACGACACCCGAGACGGTCCCCACCTTGACCCGCATGCCCTTGAGCGTGCTCATGTCTGTTCCCCATCGTCGAATCGGAACCCGGCTCATCCGTTACTCACTCCGGGCCAGGACGAGATCTCTCACACGACGGAGCGGCGAATCAACCGCCGAAGACCGTCCTGGGAAACTGAGACATTTCGCGCCTCCCCACCTGCCAGTCCCCGAGGAGACGGGAGATCCTGCGTGAGGGCTCGACCCCTCACCAGTTTCAGACCACCCCACGGACAAGCCGGGTCAGAGGTCACCTCATCGCGCAGCAGCCACGTGTGCCCCGGTGCGGTTGTTGTCCGCGGACAACAACCGCACAAGCACACCGGGCGACATCAGCGGGGAGTCCGGACCCGCCCTCGGTCGTCAGCCGCCGGTTGCCGACCCGGGCGAATGAGGGGGGCTACTTCTCGCACTCACGTCACGACCACGTGCGCGACCCGTTCCCTGACGGCTTGTAAGGGCTACCGGACGGACCGCTCGTGGGGCCGGCCGATGAGCGGGCGCAGCACCGGTACCGCGGAGCCGGTCGTGCTCAGGCCGGCCAACGCCGCTCCCGCTACATGAATGCCGGTCAGTACCGTGAGACCGCCAACGACCAGTCCGAGTACAAACGCGGTGAGCAGAACGACGGTGGTGTGCAGGGACAGGAACGGCGGTTGCGTCTCGGGGCCGGTCGCGTCGGGCTGTGCCGGTGTCATCTGGGTCATGTCAGGACCATCACCCAGGTGGTACCGCTGACGTACATCAGTCGAACGACCTGGGGTCAGGTCCGACCACGATCGCCCTCCACCGAACAGGCAGCCATCTGTTCCGAGTTGTTCCGACAGATTCAGCGCCGCCCCTCCTTGAAGGGTCATAGCCTGCTGTTCACGGCATAAGGCAGGGAGCGGTGTGACAGACAACAGCGTGAACAACAGCGGCAGTTACGCGGCAGCACTGCACAAGCTGGGGGAGGCCCTCACCGAGCTGAAGCGAGAGCGTGGGGCTCCTTCCTACGACCGGATCCTCATGCGCGGCAGGAAGGTGTGCGGTGAGCGGTCAGCGATGTCGAAGCCGTCGATGAGTGAGGTGTTCACCGGACGACGCGGCCCTGCCTCGCTGGACCGGCTGCTGTGGTTGGCGCGTGCCCTGCTGTCCTACGACGACGGTGAAGAGGTGATGCCACCCGACCGGCGTGATCCGCAACTACAGATCTGGCGGGAACGGTGGCACACCCTGGAGAGCGAACGCGCCTCATCCCGCCGCGTGACTTCAGCGGAAGAAGCAAAGGAGGCCTCTGGATACCGCCGGAGACCGGCAGCGGT
The DNA here is from genome assembly GCF_045162755.1 of Streptomyces sp. NBC_01012. NCBI lineage: Bacteria > Bacillati > Actinomycetota > Actinomycetes > Kitasatosporales > Streptomycetaceae > Streptomyces > Streptomyces sp. NBC_01012. Next base: position 117,294 of record NZ_CP108689.1, read on the forward strand.
CCCCTCTGGCGTACAAGGACAACCGGCGCCCGGCGACGGGCCGCCCTCGCCCGGAGAACCTCAGCGCCCAAGTGCAGCACCGCGGTACCGAGGATTTGCCCCATCCGGCGCGCCATTCACCGGCGACACCGGCCAGGTCACCGCAGTAGCGTTCTCTCCCGACGGCACCTACCTCGCCATCGTCAGCGGCAACGTCATCCGCCTGTGGGACCAGGCCGAGCACCTTTCTGTCGGCGTCATGACCGGCAACAGGGAAATGGAGTTCTTCCCTCTGGCGTTCTCCCCGGACGGGATTCTGCTCGCCGCCGGAGGCTCGGACGGCACGGTGCATCTATGGGAGGACAACCGGGGGACTGCGCACACGTCCCTCGACTTCGGAACAGACATGGTCTATTCGGTGGCGTTCTCCCCTGACGGAAGGCTGCTCGCCGCAGGCAGCGAGGACGGCACAGTGCGCCTGTGGGCCCTGAACCATCCAGCCACGGGCGCCGCTCTCACCGATCAGATCATTCACCTCGCGGACCTCACCGGGCACACCCAGGATGTCTACTCGGTGGCATTCTCTCCCGACGGCCGCCTCCTGGCCACGGGCAGCAGAGACCACACCGTGCGCCTGTGGAGCGTCGCCGGCCAGACCCCGGCCGGCGACCCCTTGACCGGTCACACCGAGGAAGTCGTCTCGGTGAGGTTCTCTCCGGACGGAGCTCTCCTGGCCAGCGGCAGCGGGGACGGAACCGTACAGCTGTGGGACACCGTACGGCGTACCCCGGCCGGTGATCCGTTGACCGGTCACACCGAGGAAGTCGTCTCGGTGGCGTTCTCTCCGGACGGTGGCCTGCTGGCCACCGGCTGCGGGGATGGGACGGTACAGCTCTGGGACGTGGCGCAACGTACCCCGGCCGGTGATCCGTTGACCGGTCACACCGAGGTAGTCATCTCGGTGGCGTTCTCTCCGGACGGTGGCCTGCTGGCCACCGGCAGCGTGGACGGAACGGTACAGCTCTGGGAGCGACCTGCGGGAAAGGCGGCTGGTAGCGCGGTCAACCAGCGAATCGCACCCCTGAAGCATCCGCTGACGGATCAGGCGCAGGTCGCCGCGGTGCTGGACGAGCTCAGATCATTTGTCCATGAACGGGGAGAAGCAGGGGCCTCGGCAGTGGACACCATGGCTTTCGTGGGAGCCTCCACCGTCTTGTGGCTGGAGTCCCTACAGGACAGTGGCCTTCCGATACGGGCTGTCCTGGACCTGGTTGTGGGTGACGGTCTCATCGATGAGACCGTACTGCCCGGACCGATTCGGGTGGGCCGGTTCGAAACTCACTGACCGGGCATTCCGGTTTGACGTCAGTGGGTTGGACGTCAACGACGGATGATAGGGCCTTGGCCCAAGGCCCAGCTGCTCATCCGGCGTCTCCCACGGTAGCGGCGTGGCCGTGGCAGGTCGCCGGTTCACACACGCGCACCTTCAGCAGGCCCGGCGCCCGGCGGCGCTCGTCTTGTCACCGGCAGCCCGCAGAGCAGGACTAGTGTCACCAGCTCCGGTTCCACGAGTCGCCGGAGCTCCCCGCGCCCCGGTGGCGGCCCAGCGCGTCCTGTCCGGCACTCCCGGTGCCAACAGGTGCTCCCCGCGCGTGCGGGGATGGCCCCGAGGCCGCCGCGCGGCTCACGCTGTGCGGCAAAAGGCGTGGTCGATCAGGTTACGCAGGGCGTCCTCCTGGCGGGCCGCAGTGTGCGGATCTGCCGGGCGGCTGTGTGCGGAGACGGTGAGGGCGCGACGGCCGTCCGTCGTGACGGCGGCCCGCATGGAATAGCCGAAGCCGCTTCCGCCGTGTCCGAGGTATCCGCCGCCGCAGGACAGAGGGGTGAAGAACAGTCCCAGTCCGTCTCGGGTTCCCGCCGGGTGGCCACTGTCCTGTGGAACGGGGACGGCGGTTTGCATCGCGGCGAGAGCCGCGGGCGTCAGCAGCCGTCCGCCCACCAGGGCCTTGAGGAAGTGGTTGAGCTCGCGGGCCGTGCCGGTCATCGAGCCGTCGGCGCCGCTGTCGAAGGGGCGGTAGGGGATCGTGGTGTCGACCATGGGGCCGTCCTCGGCGAACTGCTGGTAGTTGGCCGCGTGTGGACGGGGGAGGAAGGGCCAGGTGCCGGGGGTGTCCGTGTGACGCAGCCCGAGCGGGCGCAGGGTGCGGTCGTGGACCTGCTGTTCCCAGGAGCGGCCGGTGACCTTCTGGATGATCATTCCGGCGAGCACGTAGTTTGTGTTGGAGTACGCCCAGTCCGTTCCTGGCGGGAAGTCGGGCTTGTGGCGCACGGCCATGGCGACCAGCTCTTCGGACCGGTAGGCGTGCCACCGGTTGGTGTAGTACGTGTGGGCGCTTGGATCGGGGAACACGTCGGCCGTGTAGTCGTACAGGCCGCTCGTGTGCTGCAGCAGATCGCGGATCGTGATGGCCCGGCCGTCGTTGCCGGCACCGGAGACGACCCCCGGCAGAAGTTGCTCCACCGTCTCGTCGAGTGTCAGCCGCTTCTCGTCCACCAGTTGCAGGACGACGGTGGCGACGAACGTCTTGGTGATACTGCCCAGACGCAGATAGCCGTCCTTCGGAACCGGTCGGCGACTGACCAGGTCGCCGACACCTGAGCGGGCCGTGACAGTCCCCTGCGGGGTCTCCAGGCGGACCGACACCCCCGTGACCCCGGCATCGCGCAGCATGTCGGCGTCGCGCTGCAAGGACGGATCCTCGGCGGATGGGCGTGGCGCGGCCGCCGATGCCCCAGTGGTCGACGAAGCCGACACGGCCAACGCCAGGACAGCGGCTGAGACCCATAAGCGGCGAAAGATCATGAACCGAGGATAGGGAGCACCAGGTTCTGCCGGCCATACAGGCCGCTGCCCGACACATCGGGGGGCTCACCCGATCGACATCACCACGGCGATCGCGACAATCACCGGCCCCGGTCATGCCACCTCTGCGTCCCCACCGGCCAGGAACGGATGCAGCAGCGTGAGCAGGGCCGGTGACCGGTGCAGCGGGATGATCTGGCCGCAGTCTTCGATGATGTGTCCGGTGAGATCGTCGGTGACCGGGCGGAGTTGGCGTTCCAGTGTGTCACCGACCGGCGGGGCGCCCAGCGCCATCGTCGGCACGGTCAGGCGGGCAGTGGCGACCGCGCGCTCGGTCTGTGCCGCGCTCTCGGGCAGGGCCCGGTAGTACGAGAACGCGCGGCTGAGCGTCTGCCTGCCTGTGTATGCGTGGACGAACGCGTCCCGTACGGCGAGGGAGACACCGTCGCCGAGGGTGCCCGCGTTCAGGAACCAGTCGACGTAGGCGGCCTCGTGGCCATCCAGGAGCATCTCGGCGAGGCCGTGCGCGGCGGAATGGAAGCCGAACCACCACGGCTGCCCGTCGGCGAGGAAGTCCTCGGCGCCGGGCAGCCTGCCCGGCAGGGACTCCATGACGACCAGGCGTCGGACGAGTTCGGGGCGGCGCAAAGCGAGGAGGAAAGCCGGTGCGGTGCCCGCATCGCTGCCCACCACTGCAGCCGAGGGGACCCCGAGCCTGGTCAGGAGCGCCTCGGCATCCTCGGCGAGGGTCCCCGCGTCGTACCCGGACGCGGCCTGGCTGCTCACGCCGAACTCGCGCAGGTCCGGGGCGATGACGCGGTAGCGGCCGGACAGGTCCGCCATGACGTCCGTCCACAGCTCCCAGGTGTGCGGGAAGCCGTGCAGCAGCAAAACGGCCGGACCCGATCCGGCGAAGGCGACGTCGAGTTCGACTCCGTTGACGGGGATGCGCCGCAGCTCAGGCATGGGGCCTCAGGACCCGGCACCAGGGGCCACAGGCCGCCGGGGCTCCTCCGCCAACGTGCGCAGCGTACGAGAGAGCGTGCGCATCAGGGAGGCCACCGTGCGTCGTGCGCGCGGGGTGTCGGGGTGGAGGGTGTTCAGGTGCAGGCCGCTATGGGTGCGGTGCATCCAGGCGAGGTTCCCGTTGCAGGCCGGGGACCACACGTGTACTGCCGCGGTACGCGTCGCGGCGTGCTCGGCCCCGGGGGCGGTGCGGAAGTCCAGGTAGGAGAGGAAGTTGACGGAGGAGGTGTCGGCCTCGATGCCGTTCGTGCGGCCGAGTAGCTGCTGCGCGCGTACGAGGTGGACGTCGGCCTGGTGTCGCCCCGCGTCGAAGGCGGCGCGCGCCAGGGGGATGACAGCGGTGAGGGGCGTGTGGTGCGGGGCCGGGATCTCGACGGGTACGGCGTTGACGAACCAGCCGACGGAGCGGGCGTACTGGTGTCGTCCGCGCCGGTTGACCGGGACCAGGGCCCGGTAGACATCGGGTCCGCCTTCGTCCCGGACGGCGGCGGCCATGGCGGCGAGGAGTCCTGCGAGGAGAGTGCCGCCGGACGCGCGACACGCTGTTTCCAGCTGTTGTGTCAGGGGTGCGGACAGCAGGGTGCGGGTGCGGTTGACCGGCGGGAGCAGGCGGCCTTCCTGAATGCCGAGGTCCAGGGGAAAGGCTGGGGTGAACCGCGCGCCGCGGGTGACGAAGTCCTGCCAGTGCCGCAGTCGTTCGTCGTGTGCGCGCAGCCCGAGGTTGTGGGCACGCTCCTCGCGGGCGAAATCCACGTAGCTGCCGGCGGGTGTGGGGTCCGGCTCACGGCCGTGGGCGAGGTCGTCGTAGGCACGGGCGAGGTCGGCGACGGTGATCGGGGCGGAGAGCAGGTCCGCCACGAGGTGGTCGTAGACGATGTGGACCGTGGTCGAGCTCTCGCGTACGACGGCGCCCATGGCCACCAGGGGTCCCGCGACGGGGTCGACCAGCCGGAGCAGTTCGTGCAGGTGGGCGCGGGCGGCGGTCCGTGAGGGCAGTCGGCCCGCCTCGGTCCGTTCGAGACGGGCTTCGTCCGGCGCACGGACGTGGACGGCGACGCCCCGGTCCGTGTGCCGGCAGTGGGTGCGCAGGACCTCGTGCCGGCACACCAGGTGCAGGAAGGCCGCTTCGAGCGTCGGCAGGTCGACGGAGCCGGGCAGTTCGAAGCCGCAGGCGATGGCGAGCGCGAAGGGGGCCGGCCGGTTCACCGCCTGCGCGGACCGGGCTGCGGCGAGGTGGGCGGCCTGGTTGAAGCTCGTGGGCCGCCGGGAGGCCGGTACCGGTCCGGGGCCCGGGAACGAGAGCTGCCAGCGGTAGGCGCGGCCGGGTGCGATCTCGGCTTCGTCGGCGGACAGCTGGATCACGCGTCCGCCTTGGTCGGTTCGCCGGTGCACACGGGTAGGCGCTCGTAGCAGCGTTCGACGAGCACCCCCTGTCGGGGCAGCGCGGTTTCCGCCGTGGCGAGGCTGAGCCCGGGGAACCGGCCGAAGAGGGCGTCGAGTGCGGTGGTCGCCTGCATGCGGGCGAGCGGTGCGCCGGGGCAGTAGTGCGGGCCGAGGCCGAACGCGAGCTGGCCGCCCGGGCGGTTCAGCCGAACGGTGTCCGGCTCCGGGAAGGGCTCAGGATCACGGTTGGCGGCCGCCAGAGCGACCAGCACCACGGCACCCCGGGGAATCACGGTGCCGCCGAGCGCGACGTCTTCCAGGGCGAAACGCCAGGTGGCGACCGGGAAGGGGCTGGTGACGCGGAGCAGTTCCCCGATGAGGCGGTTCGCGGTGGTCTCGTCCTGGAGCATCGGGCGGAGTCCGGGGCTCCGTATGATCTCGGCCGCGCCTGCGACGATCAGTGTCGTGGTGGGGGTGATCCCGCCGGAGAAGAGGCCCCAGGCCACGGAGACGAGCTCCTGCGCCGAGAGGCGCCCCTGGTGGTGAGCGAGCGTGAGACGGGTGAGGAGGTCGTCCCCGGGTCGGCGGCGCTTCTCGCCGATGATGCGGGCCCACAGCCCGAACAGCGCGGTCCTGTGGCTGCGTACGGCGGGATCGTCGAGGTCGGGGGCGCTGATCATCGCCAGCGTCAGGTCGGTCAACCGGTGTTGGAGCCCGTCGGGGACACCCAGGAGGGCGGTGGTGATCCGGACGGCCAGGGGGCGCGCGTAGTCGGCGACCAGGTCGGGGCGGTCTGCTGAGGCGAGTGCGTCGAGGAGTTCGGCGCAGGTCGCCGCAGTGAACGGCTTCCAGCGCTGCGCGGCCGCACGGGACAGCAGGGGTGCGAGGACCGTGCGCAGCCGTTGGTGGTCCGCGCCGTCGCTGTTGAGCAGGTGCCGGCCCTCGGCGGCGAAGATGTCGTCGGGGTAGCGTCGGCCGCCGAAGCCCATGCGGGGGTCCGGGAGCCGGCGCTGGTCATGGGCCAGGCGTACGTCGGCCAGCGCATACCGTGCCTCGTCGGCGCCCGTGATCAGCCAGGCGACGAGGCCACCGGGCAGCACGACCTGTTGTACGGGCGCTCGCTCCCGCAGTTCCCGGAAGGACGTGGTCGCGTCCCAGAACGCGGGATCGCCGGTCACCAGCCGCGGGTGGGGGCATGACGGGGCGGCAGGAGCGCGCTGCGGGCTCTGCGCGTCGACGGACACCATGGGGAGCGATTCCTTCGCGTCGGTTCGGTCAGCAGGCGGTGAGGGTGACGGGCAGGGCTCTCACGCCGCGAATGGTCGCCGTGGTGTCCTTGTGCCGGACCGCACCGGGGCCGTGTTCGATGCGGTGGGTGCGGGCGAGCAGCCGGCCGAGGGCCAGTGAGGCCTCGAGCCGGGCCAGTGGCGCACCGAGGCAGTAGTGGATGCCGGCGCCGAAGCTCAAATGCGGGTTGTGCGCGCGGTCGAGGTCGAGCCGCTCGGGGCGGGTGAACACCCGGGGGTCATGGTTGGCCGATCCGATCAGCAGGGCGACCGGGCTTCCTGGGGCCAGCTCTCTTCCCGCGATCACGGCCGGGCGCTGGACCGTACGAAAGGTGATCTGGATCGAGGAGTCGTAGCGCAGCAGCTCGTTGAGGGCGCCGCTGTCCAGCTGCCCGCCGGCGGCTCGGCTCCGGGCGGCGCGGAGCTGGTCCGGATGGTGCAGCAGGGCGAGGGCGCCGTTGGTGATGATGTTGGCGGTGGTCTCGTAACCGGCCATCAGCAGGAGAGCACACATCGGGAGCAGGGTGCGGCGGGTCAGCGTCGCTCCGGAGTCCGCTTCGGCGATCAGGGCGCTGAGGATGTCGGGGCCGGGGTTTCGACGCCTTTCGTTGATCTTCCGGTGCAGATAGGCGACGAAACCGCCGGCCGCGGAGTGCGCTGCCGCCAAGTCCTGGTCCGAGAGGGAGTAGGGCGGATCGAGGAGACGGGCGATCGGTGGGGTCTGCTCGTGAATCCACGGCTGCTCCTGCTCGGGCAGGGCGAACAAGCCGCAGACCACGCGGAGCGACAGGGGGTAGGCGAATTCGGTGAGCAGGTCGACGTGGCGCTTCTCCAGCGCCCGGTCGAGCAGTTCGTCGACGTGGGCGGTGATCCGGGGAGCGAGTGCGCTGATGGCGGCCGGGCTGAAGAAGCGCGAAGCCAGCCGGCGCAGTGGCCCGTGGTCCGGCGGGTCCATGCCGAGGAAGGAGAAGATCCGGTTCGGTGCGGTGAGCGGCCCGTGCCCCAGCCGGTTGTCCCGCAGAGCGTTCGAGACGGCCTGGTGGCGAGTGACCACCACCAGGCCGTGCGGCCCGTCGCACAGGGCAGCGGCCTCGCGCGCCGAGGCGTAGCGGGCGTACGGGTCGGTGTGCAGGGCGGGATCGAACGGATCGAAGTGCGGCTGTACCGCGAGCCCGGGGGGCGGTGGGCGGGTTCATGCGCAGGCCTTCCGCACGGGGGTGTTCAAGGGACCACGACACGCAGGGGTGTGACAGTGCCTCGGCGTGGACTGCCACACCCCTGCCGGGGGTGATCAGGACGTGTAGGTGACCTGGCCGCTCTGCGTGCTGGAGATCTCCCCGTTCAGGTCCGGGGCCTCATGGACGGCCCGCCCGCTGATGGCGACGGCGTACCCGCCGAACCGGGTGCTGCCGGCGTCGTTGATGCCCTTGACCGTGAACTCCAGCACGCCGTCCTCACCGACCTGTGTGCTGAAGTCGGTCAGCGTGCCCGTCGTCACCATGCCGTCCGACCAGTCGACACGTCCGCGGTACACGGGCGTGATGCCGCCTGTCGGTGAAGGCAGCGTGCCGCTGAACCGGGTCGTGCCCTGGAGCTCTGGTTCTCCGCCCGTGCCGGTGCAGGTGATGGTGCCCGTTCCGGAGAAGCCCGTACCGTCCAGGTCACCCGGCTGCGGGGCCTCCACACTGGCCTGCGCGGTGCTCTCGCAGACGAGCGGATCGGCCGCCGCGGGGCCGGCCGTGGCGGCAGGGCTCAGCAGCGTCATCCCTGTGCACAGGGCGGCGGCAAGAACCGTGACGGTGGGCAGGCGCCGGAGGGACCGGGCCTGCGGGGGAGAGAGACGCATGAGTGCTGCCCTTTCGTTCTGTGATCCATCCCGGGCACTGTGACGGTTGCCGGGACCGGTTGTGGGGGAGTGCGGATTCGGGGCTCTTCCCTGTCGTGCCCGGCCCGGACTCATGGGCGGAGCACACACGGGAGGTCGGTCCAGCCGCGCGCGTTGACGCGGCCGTTGGGGTGCGGGAGGTCGGCGGGCATCACGCGCGGGAAGCGCTGTAGCAGGGCCGGGAGTACGAGGGAGGCTTCGAGCCGTGCCAGTTGAGCGCCCAGGCAGTAGTGGGGCCCGCCTCCGAAGGAGAGCAGCCGGCTCGGCGGGCGCCCTGGGTCGAAGGCGTCCGGGTCGGGAAAGCGCTCGGGGTCGCGGTGGGCATCGGCGATGAGCGCCATGACCTCCTGGCCGGCCGGGATCCGTACGCCCCCCACGGTCACATCACGCCGGGCGATACGTGTGATCAGCCGGATCGGTGAGGCGAGGCGCAGGGCTTCGCTGACGACGGCGTCGACAGCGGCCGGCTCCCCTCCTGTCACATCTGCCCGCGCTCCCGGCGAGGTCATCAGCGCGCTGATCGCGTGGTCGAGCAACGCGAGCGTGGTGTCGAAGCCGGCGGTCAGTGCGAGGGCGAGCGCAGAAGCCGCCTCGTCGTCGGTGAGGGAGCCCGCGACCAGCGACGCCAGGTCGTCCCCCGGCCGGTTACGGCGTTCGGCCACCAGCTTGTCGAGGTAGGGCCGCACCGCGAGCGCCGCACGGTTGGCGCCCATGAGCGCGCGCGGTCCGACCTCGGGGTCGATGAGGCCCAGCAGCGGCTGCACCAGGTCGTGAAGCAGCGGGCCGTCCTCCTCCGGGACGCCGACGAGCGCGCACACGGTGCTGTGCGTGACGGGCAGCGTCAGGAGCGCGTGCAGGTCGACGGCGACATCGCGAGGCTGCTCGTCGAGGACCTTCAGGTAGTGGTCGACGGCGTCAGCGATCACCCCGCTCAGGGAGCGCAGCCGTGCAGGGCTGAACGCAGGCGCCATGGCCTTCCGCAGCCGCTGGTGGCTTGCCCCGTTGTGGAAGGGCAGGCTGGTCCCGAACAACCGCATGCCGGCGCTCTGCCGCCATCCCGGAAGACGCGCGTCGAACCAGTCGGCGTCCTTGACCACGAAGGCGTCGTCCAGCGCGATCACCGACACGTCGGCATACCGGCGGAACACCGTGATGTCCGCCCCGGTCGGCCTGCTGCGAGGTACGTGACCGACGGCCCCCGGAGTCCCTGCCCCGCTCTGCGCCGGGCAGGGGGGCGGTCCTGATGCGGGTGCCGTGCCTTCTGGGACCCGGTCTGTGGTGTTCTGCACGTACCCCCCTGTGGCGCGAGGTCTCGGCGCATCAACCGCGCCGGGACCGGAATCACCCAGGAAACGATCGTCGATCTTGAAAGACACGTGGTGCGGGCCGGATCACCTGATCACCGACACCGCGCCCTGTGGCCCTGGCCCGGCTTCCGTACGAGACCGTGGTTCAAGCGGTGCGGAACACCAGTGCGACGTTCTGCCCGCCGAAGGCGAAGGACGTCGACAGCGCGTGGGTGAAGTCCACCGGGCGGGGAACACGCGTGACAATGTCCAACTCGTTCCCGGGGTCCTGGGTTCTGACGTTGGCCGTCGGTGGTACTTCCTGCCGCTCCAGAGCGAGCACGGTGACCGCGGCCTCGATCGCACCCGAGGCGCCCAGCGCATGACCGACGACGCTCTTGGTGGCCGTCACCGGGGGCACCGTGCCGTGGAAGACCCGTCGGAGCATGACGGCTTCGGCCGCGTCTCCCAGCACGGTCGAGGTGCCGTGCGCGTTGACGTGGCCGATGTCGCCCGTCATGCATCCGGCGTCGGCCACCGCCTGCCGCACAGCCTGCTCCGCGCCCACGCCTTGAGGATGCGGAGCTGTCGGGTGGTACGCGTCTGCGGAGGACCCGTATCCGCACAGCAGCGCACGACTGCGGGCGCCGCGGGCCTGCGCGTGGCCGGGCCGCTCAAGCACGAGCACAGCCGCTCCCTCGCCCAGAACGAAGCCGTCGCGGGCCGCGTCGAACGGCCGCGAGGCGAGGGAAGGCCGGTCGATCCGCCGGGACAGCGCTCTCATCTGCGAGAAGCAGACGGCCGTCATGCGTGACCACGACTCGCTTCCGCCCGCGAGGACCACGTCACACATGCCGCCCAGCAGCAAGCTCCGGGCCACGCCCAGTGCGTTGCCACCCGACGCACAGGCGCTGGAGACGGTGAAGTTCGGTCCCTTGGCGCCGATGTCCAGCGCGATCTCGCCGGCGACCATGCTCGGAACGCTACGGGGAAGAGCGAGCGGAGAAACCGAGGCGGGTCGATCCTGACCGAGCCGTGTGAAGTCGGCAACGTACGTCTGCAGACTGTTCGAACCCACTCCGATCACCACCCCGACCCGCTGCGCCGTGCAGTCCGCGATGCACAGGTTCGCGTCCTGCACGGCCCTGCGTGCTGCGGCAAGTCCGAGATGGGCGAACCGGTCCAGCCGGCGCGCGAGCCGTCGGCCGAGTTCGACCACGGGATCAAAATCAGGCACATCGCAGGAGATATCCACCGCCAGTCCCCGGAGCTCAGGATTGGTCGCGGCCAACGAACGCCCTGAGCACAGGTTCTTCCAGTTCGTGTCGGTGTCGGAACCTGCCGGAGTGAGCAAGCCGATACCGGTGACGGCAACCGCCTCAGCCACCGGTTCTCCCGGGTCCCAGGACCTGTGAACTGACCGGACAAGTCGGCTCGGTTACAAGCAGCTCGAGAGAACCACCCCGTCACCATCACGCCGAAAACCCTGCGATCGTCCTGGCCACGTGCTCCAAGGACTCGGACCCGGAGATGTCTGTCAGCCAGCTCCCGAGTTCCAGCCCGGTCCGCTCTTCGACCACTGCCCCCAACTCCATCAGGGCGAGGGAGTCCAAGCCCAGTTCCTCGAGAGTCGTCGTCGGGGTCAGGCTGTCATCGGGAAATCCGAACAGTTCCTGAAGCAATCCCACCAGGCTCCCAGTGGCGAATCCTTCGACCGTCAGTTCCGTCATCGTCGAGCCCCTCTGTACATGTCGGCGTTCCCTCACCAAACGACACGGAACACGGGGCGGTTACCCCTGACACGGGGGAAGGGCAACCTTGGCTCGCTGCGAGGGAATTCCGGACGTCTCATCGGGACGCTCGGTCGGTCGGGCGGCACTACCTCTGGAGGGCGCCTCAAGGCTTCAGAGGGCCTCCGGCCTTCAACCAACAAGCCCCTCCTACCCCGGGCTCGCCAAGGTCGCCGGCTTCCTCTCCTTGGACCGCACTCTTCAGACCAAAGACGCCTGCCAGGCGCGGGCGTCCCTGCCTCTTCTCCAGTCGGGCCTCTCAAGCTCAGTCGTTCCCCTGGTTGTTGTTGCGGAGCTCGTTCGTCATCCCGTGACTGTCTGCGCATCTCGGCCCTGAACCCGAAGCCGGCCGTCAGGTTCGGGATGCCCTGCAACGAGGGAGGGACCAAACCCGTTCAGTCCCTCCCTCGTTCAGTCCCTCCGCAAAAGGCCAGGTCAGAGCGGTGTACCCGGGACCCAAGGGACTGAAGGGACCGAAACTCCCTGTTCCAGCTGCGTGGGCGCGGGCGTATACGCGCGTACGTAAGACGTATGACTCCATATCCTGGTGCGCTAATAACTACGAAAATGAGTCCCTTCAGTCCCTCCGGTCCCCGGGATAAGTGCTCTGACCTGCATAAACACCTCCGGGACTGAAAAGGGACCGTTCAGTCCCCCGCCCCCTGCAGGCCTTCAGTCCCTCAGGCGGCGTCCAGGGGACCGACAGCCCTCGCCCCCGCCCTCCTCAGGGACCGAAGGGACCGAAGGGACCGAAGGGACTGGCTTTTCAATAAGTGGTCATGCCTCCCGCAGAGCGGCACCACCATCGGCTAGGCTCTCTCTGCTATAAGGGAAACTCAGTCCCTTCAGTCCCTCAGTCCCTCGTGCAGTCCTACCTGACCAGGTAAAACGTCTGGGACGTAGCTGAGAATCCATGCCTGGCCACACAAGAGGAACGGATCGACGAACAGTGCAGCGCCCCGCCGACACCGCCTCCTCCGGAGTCGCGCAGCAGCCCCGCCCCGCGGACGTCGCCCGCCGGCTCGCAGGCCGTCAGTGGCCGGTTCACCCGCTCACCCCGGGACGTAAGACGCCGGTGGCCAACTGCGAGCAGTGCCGTACGCGTAGTCACGAACCCTCGAACTGCCCCTGCCATGCACGAGGCCTCTGGTGCCACGGCTTCCACAGCGCGACCACTGAGTTGGCGCGCATCGAGGCCTGGTGGGGGAGGGAGCCCCGTGCAGGTGTCGGTGTGTCCTGCGGACCCGCACACCTCGTGGTCCTGGACGTTGATGCCCACGCCGCGCAGGTTCCGGCCCGTGACCGGCTCCTGCCGGGCATCGGGATCCCGGAGCAGGTCGATCTGTCCGGCCTGGCCTCGGGCTTCGACACGCTTGCCCTTCTCGCCGCCTACCGGCAGGAACCCAACCCCTCCGAGGACGAGTCCACGCTGCGCGTCCGCACTCCGTCCGGGGGGCTGCACATCTGGTACGTCAACTCCGAACCCGCCGTCCGCTACCGCTCCTCCACCGGATCCAGCCCCAGGACCGCGCTCGCCTGGCAGGTCGACGTACGAGCCCACGGTGGATACGTCGTAGCCCCCAGCACGCGCACCGCAGCGGGCGTCTACACGCCCCTGGGGCCCGTACGGGATCCTGCCCCTCTCCCCGCGTGGCTCTCCGCCGAACTGAGGCGCACGGGCCACGTCATACAGGCGCCGCCCGTTCCCGGTCCGCGGCCGCACAGACGGGCTCGGCCCCTGCGGACCGGCGCCCCGCAGGCGCTCTTGCAGTCGCTCGTCGAGACCGTGCGTGAATGTGCCGGCCAGGCCGAAGGCGCGGGCTTCACGGAGAAACTCAACCGGGCGGCCTACACGGCAGGAGGGCTTGTCGGAGCAGGTCACCTGAACCAGGCCGAAGCCCGCCAATGCCTGACAGAAGCCGCTCACTATGCTCGTCCCCACCAGATCCGCCGCAGTGAGTCGATCATCGACGCAGCCCTTTCCGCAGGCGTCAGCCGCCCGTTCCACCCCAAAGGACTCGCATGAGTAGCGCAGAGAACAGCCGCTTCGACGCGGCTGCCGCCGCTCAGCAGATGCTCGACATCGAGGCCGCTGCCCCTGCCCCCGCGTGGGTTCCTCCCCAGCAGGTGCAGCCGCCGGCCCCGGCCGAAACACTTGCTCCGCTGCCCCCGATGCTCACCGACCGGGGCAACGCGAAGCTCTTCGCCCAGCTCTACAGCGACCAGTTCCGCCATGTCGAAGGCCTCGGCTGGTACTGCTGGGACCAGTTCCGGTGGAAGCGGGTGGGCGGCGAGAAGGCCGCCCTGTGGGCCGCCGGCGACATGGCCGAGCAGATGCCCGCCACTGACCCCCGGGGCGTCTTCAGCGAACGCGAGATCGCACAGCACCGACGGCGCACCATGTCGACGAGCGGGATGAAGGCGCTGCTCCACCAGGCGAAGGCCGCGCCCGCGCTGAGCCTCGACCCCGATGTGCTCGACGGTGACGCGTACTCCCTCTGCACCCCCGCGGGCGTCGTCGATCTCCGGAACGGTCGTCTGCACAAGCCCGACCCGCTCCGGGACCTTCACTCGCGCGCCACCAACGTGGCTCCCCAGGCCATGCCCACCCCCCGGTGGCACGCCTTCCTGGACGACACCTTCGGCGACGACGCCAAGGGCCGGGAGATGACCGACTTCCTCCACCTGCTGCTCGGGTACTCCATCACCGGTGACGTCGGCGCGCAGGTCCTGCCCTTCCTCTGGGGAAAAGGCGCCAACGGGAAGTCGGTCCTCCTGGACGTCATGATCCAGGTCATGGGGGACTACGCCGACGCGGCCCCGCCGGGCTTCCTCATGGACAAGGGCAACTTCGCCGAGCACTCGACAGAACTGACGGAGCTTCACGGCCGCCGCATCTTCGTCTGCAGCGAGCTCAAGCCCAACGACAAGTTCGACGAGGCCCGGGTCAAGCTCCTCACCGGCGGCGACAAGATCAAGGCCCGCCGCATGCGACAGGACTACTTCAGCTTCACCCCGACCCACAAGCTCTGGCTGCTCGGTAACCACCAGCCCGAGGTCGGAACGGGCGGGCACGCGTTCTGGCGCCGTATCCGCCTCATCCCTTTCGAACGCGTCGTCGTCGCCGACCGGAAGATCGACAACCTGGCCGGCGAGCTCGTCCAGGAGGAGGGCCCGGGCATCCTCCACTGGCTGATCGAGGGCGCGATCCGCTACCTCACCAGCCGTGACCCGCTGGCCGGTCCGTCCTCGGTCCGTCTGGCCACGGCCGCCTACGAGACGACCGAGGACCACATCGGGCGCTTCCTGAGCGAGTGCTGCGTGCGTCAGGGGCCGGACACCGGGGACCTGCGCGTCGAACAGGGGCTTCTCTACGGCACGTACACCGGCTGGTGCAGCTCGGAGGGCATCCGGGCCGATACGGCGCGGGCCTTCGCCGGGCGGATCCGGCAGGAGATCGGACTCGCCTCCCCGGCTGAGATGCTGAAGTCCAGCGGCAAGAAGTACTACCCCTCCCTGGCCCTGCTCCCGGACGACATCGCTCGTGCTGACGAACCGACAGGCAGGCGCCCATGAGCCCCGAGGCCTGCTGCCCAGGGTCCGGGCAGCGTCCTACCATGGGAGCGTCCGCAGATCGTCGTACCGCCGGGTCCGCACCGAGCAGTCGCATCGACCCGTACCGCCACACCACCGACAAGGAGTTGCGGCCATGAGCTCGTTGCTGCACGAAAGCCAGCTCGCACACGAGGCGAACGTGGTGTGGCTCGAGGACCTCGACGCACTCGACTACGTCCGCCAGGCGCTCGACAAGAGTGCCCGCCGTGGCGGGAAGCCCCGCTACGCCCGCGACGGACGCATGGTCGGCTACGCGGAGCTCGACAAGGACGCCGAGGCCAACCCCGACAGCGGCCTCTTCCAGCGGCGCACGTTCTTCCTGCTGCCCCACGACAGACCGAACGACCCGGAGGGCCTCTACAAGGAGGGCGCCCCGGGCGAAGCGGTCGACCCGCGAACGATCGAGCCGCGCCGGGTGGGGGAGAAGACCCCGCGCTCACAAGGGAAGCTGAGAAGCGAGATAGTGCCCTCCTGACGCAGCTGCCGGTCGACGAGACTCCGTCCGCTGACCGCCCTAGGCGGCGTCTTCAAATGATCTTGCTTGGTGGATCATGGTCGGGTGATGTGTCGCCATGAACTGTCCGATGCCGAGTGGGAGTTCGTCCGGCCGCTGCTGCCCATGTCGGTGCGGGGAAGGAAGCGGTCTGACGACCGCACGGTGCTCAACGGGATCGTGTGGAAGTTCCGCACCGGGACCGCTTGGCGTGACGTGCCCGAGCGCTACGGCCCCTGGGCCACACTGCACACCCAGTTCACTGCGGTGACGGATGCGATACGGGTGCCTCGCGTCGGCCCGGGGCGGCCCCGAGTACGCCCCTCCCACATGCTGGGCGACAAGGGCTACAGTTCGCGGGCTATCCGCACCTGGCTGCGACGACGCGGCATCGGTCACACCATCCCCGAGCGGTCCGACCAGGTCCGCAACCGGCTCCGGCGCGGCAGCCGCGGCGGCCGCGCCGGCCGTCCACCGGCCTTCGACAAACAGCGCTACAGGCAGCGCAACGTGGTGGAACGCTGCTTCAATCGGCTGAAGCAGTGGCGCGGCATCGCTAGTCGTTACGACAAGACCGCCGAGTCCTACCAGGCGGCTGTCACTCTTGCGTCGCTTCTGTTGTGGGCATGACGCTCAGGCGGTGAGTGGCGAGTCATCAGAGATGGAGCTCCGTCTCCCAGTCCTCGAAGGGTGGCTCGACCCGATAGCTCGGGTCGCAGCAGACCCGGACCCACTGCGCGACCCGATACTGCGCTTCTCCGTCGTTCAGCACCATGCCGTCGGCGTCGATTTGCAGCACATTGCTATAGATCGCGAAGACCTGTTCCAGCGACGAGCCGGAGT